>DATCDL010000302.1:0-3661 GCA_036510715.1 Acidobacteriaceae bacterium | reverse complement strand
GTCAGCGTCGTCTTGCCATGATCAATATGACCAATCGTTCCTATGTTTACGTGCGGCTTGCTGCGATCAAATTTTTCCTTGCCCATGACTCTATCTCTCCCTTAGACATCGATTCCAAACTCGACTGCTCTGCTCTTGCCCTTGTTTTTCTTGCTGTCATTCCCGAAGGGAATCTGCTTCTCTCTCCAGCCCGAAGAAGAATCCCCAACGCGCACCCTAGTAGTACGCATACACCTTGAAATATTTATCGCGAAGCGCCAGTTCCACCTTCTCCAGCGACGCCAGGTAAAACTCGCGAATCTGGCCCTGATCGCCCCCGGTCAACTTCGCATACCAGCCCGCCGTCGCGATCCCCAGCTTGCCGGCGCTCAAGAGCGCTTCAAAATCTCGAACCCGCATCCCAGACCGTTCCACCGACTTCAAAAACGTCTCTACATTCCCCGGCGCATACACATTCTCAATCGCCTTCTTCACCTCGGTAAACGTCGTCACATCGACAACATCCATCGCCGGACGCTCATACAGCGCCGTCGTGCGATCCACCTTAAACTGAGGCTCTGCCATGGCTACTTCCGCCTTTCGGGGTCTTCAAAATCTGGAGCGGGAGACGGGAATCGGACCCGCGACCAACAGCTTGGAAGGCTGTGACTCTACCACTGAGTTACTCCCGCACAAAACAGCTTCTAGCTCCTAGCCTTTAGCTTCTAGCTCAAGACTCCTGGCCGTCAGCCCGTACCGCTCGCCATCCTTGCCTCTAGCTAGAAGCTAGGAGCTAAAAGCTAGCAGCTTTCTTTCAAAAATCTGGAGCTGATGATGGGGCTTGAACCCATGACCTCTCCCTTACCAAGGGAGTGCTCTACCACTGAGCTACATCAGCATTCCTACTGCAAATCTTTCTTCTCTGCACGCGCCCTCATATGCGCCAGCACGACGCGCAAAGCAAAGAGTCCAAGAAACAAAATCGGTAGCCATCGAACCTCGACATCCCGATCTTCAAAACCTATATACCTGCTCGAAAACCCCTGCACGTGAACTACAGCAGAGCTATCGATCGTGAACCACGCCAACATCCCCAAGACTACCAAACTTCCCAGGGCAAGAAACATGCGGCCCTTGTCTGCCGCCGGATTGAGCGATCCCTCTGTCACACTCATCACAATTCACTAACCACTAACCACTAACCACTAACCACTAAAAAAATGGTGCACAGGGGAGGATTCGAACCTCCGTAACTCGTAGAGTGGCAGATTTACAGTCTGCTGCCATTAACCGCTCGGCCACCTGTGCCCTGCGCTGCCTTCGCCCTCTTGCATCGCTCCATCCGCACCACGCACTGGCCCACGCGATCCCTCGCATGAACCTCGCTCAGACTGTGGATGGCGAACGCTGCAAGGCGGGAACTTCAAGCAGGTACAACCAACATCAACTACAACCAACTCGTCCTGCTGCCCCAAAAAATCTGGAGCTGGCGAAGGGATTTGAACCCCCGACCGCCTGATTACAAATCAGGTGCTCTACCAGCTGAGCTACGCCAGCATCTGACAGCAAATGAGCTAATTTACGCTAACAGCAAACCGCGCTCGCAAACCTCTCGAGCGCTGTCTCAACTTTACCATAGCTCCCAGACCCGCATCCAGACCCACATCCACCTGCCATTCCCCTATCATCTCCCCTATCACCCCCCTGCCTCGTCCACTGTGACTAAAGTCCTATCGTCCTTCTCCTCCAGCCTCTACTGTCAAGAGCAGAAGGACGCATATGCCGCACACACTCGAGCCTCCCACCATCGCCCCACCCCCCGTCTCCAAGCCCAAAAAGCCCTTCGTGCGCCGCATCCTCCGCGACCGCTCTCAACAAATCCGCCACACCGTCCAAATCGCCTTCCTCGCCCTCAACACCTTCCTCGCCGTCGAGTTCCTCCTCTGGGTCCGCTACTACGAAACCAACGGCCACAGCCTCTACATCGCCCGCCCCACCGGCGTCGACGGCTATCTTCCCATCGCCGGCATCATGAACCTCAAGTACTTCCTCGTCACCCATCACATCCCCGCCATCCACCCCGCCGCGATGTTTCTCCTCGTCATCTTCCTGCTCTCCAGCCTCCTGCTCAAAAAGTCCTTCTGCTCCTGGCTCTGCCCCGTCGGCACCGTATCCGAGTACCTCTGGAAGCTCGGCCACAAGCTCTTCCACCGCAACTTCACCCTCCCCCGCTGGCTCGACATCCCCCTCCGCAGCCTCAAATATCTCATCCTCGCCTTCTTCCTCTACGTCGTCCTCACCCTCTCCGCCGACGCTCTGCAGTCCTTCCTCCTCGCCCCCTTCGGCATCATCGCCGACGTCAAGATGCTCAACTTCTTCCGCCACATCGGCATCGTCGGCATCGCCGTCCTCGCGTCCTTCGTGATCCTCTCCGTCTTCATCAAAAACTTCTGGTGCCGCTTCCTCTGCCCCTACGGAGCCCTCATGGGCATCGTCTCCACCCTCAGCCCCGTAAAAATCCGTCGCGACGAAACCGCCTGCATCGACTGCGGCAAATGCAACAAGGCCTGCCCCTCCAGCCTCAAAGTCGATCAACTCCTTCAAATACGCTCCGCCGAATGCACCGGCTGCCTAAGCTGCGTCGCCGCCTGTCCCGCCGAGAACGCCCTCCAATTCGCCTTCCCCCCGCGCACCCTCACCGCCGAAATCGACACCACCATCCCCACCCGCAACACCGCCGCCCGCTGGCAGCATCGCATCGTGCAGCCCCGCATGGTCGCCGCCATCCTCGCCATCATCTTCTTCGGCCTGATAGGCATCGCGCGCGCCACAGGCCACTGGCAAACCCACATCTCCCGCGACATCTACATGCAACTGGTACCCAACGCCGACAGCTACACCCACTAACCCAGCCCGCAACCTACACCACCAGCAGCCCCCGCATCCCCTTCATATCCTTGACCACAATCTGCCTTGCATCCACCTCCAGCATGCCCTCGGCCTGCAGCCGCATCAAATTCCGCGAGATCAACTCCCGCACCGTCCCCAACTGGCTCGCCAGCTCCTGGTGACTCGCCGGCAACACAAACCCCACGCCCCGCTCCGTCTCCACACCTTCACTCTCTGCCAGCCGCAGCAGCACCGTAATCAGCCGCTGCCGGATCGTAGTAAATGACAACTCCTCGATAATCCCCACCAGCCGTCTTAACCGCTCGCCCACCACCGCCAGCACTTTCAGCGCCACCTCCGGATGCTCCATACAAAATCCCTGAAAGTCTTTCCGCGAAATGAACGCCACCTCCGCCTCCTCCACCGCCACAGCCGACGCCGGATACGCCCCGCCATCGAACACCGGCAACTCCGCCACCGACTCTCCCGGCTCATTCATCGCCAGCACCTGCTCCCGCCCACCCATCGACGTCTTAAAAATCCTCACTCTTCCCCGCGCAATGATATGCAGTCCATGGCACGGCTCCCCCTCCGAGAACAACAACTCCCCGCTCGCAAACCGTTTCCGCACCGTCCGCGCCGCCAGCAACTGTATCTCCGCCGGCGTAAGAGTTGAAAGCAGCGCTGTCTTCTCAAGAACAGCCGCAAGATCCGTGCGTCGAGTACTCATTAGCCAAAGTCTAGCAGCACCCCGCAGGGCATCGACTCACCCTGCCGCTTTGAATGCAGAATT
>DATCDL010000301.1:0-3232 GCA_036510715.1 Acidobacteriaceae bacterium | reverse complement strand
GCGTTCACGCCTGCGCCCTTGTAGTAGATCAGCATGAAGATCAACACCACGGCCAGCCCGGCAATCGACGCCACTACGCCCTGGTGGATGCTCGCGGTGCCCAGCGTCGCTCCCACCGTGCGCGTCTCAAGATACGAGATCGACGCCGGCAGCGAGCCCGTGCGCAGCATCAGGCTCAGATCCCCGGCCTGATCCGGCGTAAACCCGCCGGTGATGCGTCCCGTGTCCCGAATCGCACCCTCAATCCCGGCAACTTCCTTGACCTGGTTGTCCAGCACGATGGCCATCGAGCCCGTGCCCTTGTTCGCATCCGTGTACTTGTAGAAACGATCGCCCGCCGCTGTCGTCAGGTTGAACGTGATGTCGGGACGGCCGTTCTCATCCGTCGAAGGTTGCGCATCGCGGAAGTCCGTACCCTCCACAATCGCCAGCCGCTTCAGCAGGTAATACTCGTCCGGTCCACCAACTCCATTCGAACCCTTCAGCAACTCATCTTCCGCGGGAATTCCACCCGGATTCGCGGCATTCGCGTCCGCCAGGCTCCCGTAGCTGCCCACCACCGCGTGAATCTCCAGCTTCGCCGTCGACTGGATAATGTTCTCCACCCGGCCCGGATCGGACACGCCCGGCAGCTGCACCAGGATCTCGTTGTCGCCCAGCCCATACTTCCCGACGAACGGCTCCGACACGCCCAGCTTGTTAATGCGATTCGTGATCGTATCGATCGACGTATCCAGCGCCCGCGTCTCGATATCCCGAATCGTCGCCTGCTTCAGCGTCATCGTGTAGCCGCCGTTGCCCGACGAATTCACATCGTAGCCCACGTACTCGTTGCCGGTCAGCACATCGTGGATCGCGCTCTGCTGGGTCAGTGAACCGCCCGAGATCGTGATCGTCTCCGGATGCGCCAGGTCCTGCTTCGACGCCGTCGCTCCCGTCGCCGCCAGCGCCGTATTCAGCGACTGCACGTCACGGTCAGTCGACGAGTTCACCGCCTCCGCCACATGCACCTGCAACACCAGGTGCGTGCCGCCCTTCAGATCCAGCCCGAGGTTGATGCGGTTCTTAAGCGACTGTACCAATCCACCATGTGGGATCCCAAAGATCCCGTAGATGAAGAACAATAGCACTGCGACGATAAAGCCTGATCTAGTGGCGAGATTCTTGCCCATTGTTGTCTTGTTTCCTTGAATACCTTAGATACCTTGAACATATAGATCGAAAGGGAGCGTGCTCGCCCGTTATCTCAGCAGTTCTTGATTACGATTTGCTGTTGCTTTCTTCCGTCGTCACCGCGGCGACCGCGCTCTTGACGAACTCCAGCTTCACGCCATCCGGCGCCGTCCGCACGATCAACACATCGTCCTTGATGCTGATCACGACGCCGCGCAGGCCGCCATTGGTCGTCACCCGGTCGCCCGGCTTCAGCGCCGCCAGCATCGCAGCCCACGTCTTCTGCTTCCGCTGGCTCGGAGCGATCAACAGAAAATACATCGCAACAAACATCAACAGCAGCAGGGGTATCCCGCCAAATTGGCTAAAGACCGATCCGCCAGCCAGATAGAAACCAAGCACGTTCAAAGCGACTTCCTGCACGCGTGCCGGACGCACGAAACTGCAACTCCGGTCACGTCTTCCTTGGAAAATTGGGGATTTGTGCCAGCCCGAAAGGCAAGCTCTGGAATCGCGTCCAGCATCCGAAATTCCTCCGGACACACGGCCACTACAGCCAGCTAATCACACCTGAGGATTAAGCATCGCGGAATGAAGGGGTGATGTCAAGGAAACCGCTGGTTTCCGCCCCCTCGGCAGTGGATCCGCTTCCCCGCTTAAGTCTTAGAAAGCCCGGCTTTTCGAGAAGAACGCATATGTTGGCGCGCAATTACTGCCGGGAAAACGCTTCTTCTCGTATGTTGCCAAAAACCCAAAGCCTGCTTCACTCCTAGGGCATTTGTTTTCACGTTGGCTGACATCTCCGGGTGGTACTTGACGAGAAACATACTCCTGTAGTAATTGTACCGACAGAAGTATGAAGGAGGATGATTTGCCTACCCCCAAGTTGTCCAGGATGGAATACCAGATCATGGAAGCTCTTTGGGACAAGGGCGAGCCTTCCCTGCGAGAAATCCAAGAGTCCTTCCCCCCGAAAAAGCGGCCGGCCTACACCACGATTCAGACCATGGTCTACCGGATGGAGGCAAAGGGAATTGTGCGCCGCGTGCGAAAGGTGGGTAACTTTCACGTTTTTTCTGCTTCGATTACGCGAGACGCCGCCGAGCGCCGATTGGTTGATGAGTTGCTGACACTCTTCGGAGGCCGATCCAATCTGTTGATGGCGCACTTGATCAACGGCGGTACGTTGTCTCCAGCAGACGTGAAAGAGGCTGAGAAGATGTTGCGCGAACTTTCTTCGAAGGAGAAACAGCCATGATGCTCAACGGGTTTTGGAAGGAGACTTGGTCGGCAGAGATTGTCAATCATCTTTGGCAATCAACGATGGTAATTCTGGTGGCGTGGCTGCTCACGCTGGTTTTGACACGCAACAGGGCGAGGACGCGCTACTGGGTGTGGATGGTGGCGTCACTAAAACTGCTGATACCGTTCTCGCTGCTGGCTGCGATCGGTGATTGGCTTCGCCCCGCGAGCGGCATCCCGCTGCTGGAGGGCCCACACCTCACCAGCACCATGGTGAAGCTGGCAAATCCTTTCTTGCAAGGGTCACAGAGTCCGTCGTCCTCCGCGTTAGTGCTTCCTCTGACAGCATCCGTCGCGCCGTCTCCCTACCACGTCGGTCTTCCTGAGATCGCTGTGACTCTGTGGCTTTGCGGATTGGTCTTCCTGCTTCTCCGATGGTCGCGCGACTGGTTGTCGATTCGCAGAACGTTGCGATCGGCTTCTCTAGTGTCCATGCCGATGGACGTGCCAGTTTTCTTAACCTCGCGCATGATCGAACCCGGAGTGGTTGGTTTTTTTCGGCCAGTGCTTCTGTTGCCAGAGCAGATCATGGATCGACTTACGCCGGAACAACTTCGCAGTATTCTGGCGCATGAGAGTTGTCATGTGAGACGCCGCGACAATCTCACCGCTGCGATGCACATGGCGGTGGAAGCCATCTTCTGGTTTCATCCGGCGGTCTGGTGGATTGAGCGCCACTTGATCGAGGAGCGGGAGAGGGCGTGCGACGAAGCCGTTTTGCAACTCGGCAATGAAGCAGAAATCTATGCGGAGGGCA
>DATCDL010000300.1:0-2073 GCA_036510715.1 Acidobacteriaceae bacterium | reverse complement strand
ACTTCGATAACTGCAACTTCCGGATTGCCGACAGCTCGCCACGAACCATCAAGCTACCGTCGCAAAGTCACACCACGGTCCGCTGTTTTATCCTTGACTCAATAAGCTCAACGAGATGATGAAGGACAAGAGGAAGACGACAGTGAAGGTTTTTTGGTCGTGGCAATCAGATACTCCCGGAAAGATAGGACGCCACTTCATCCGTGAGGCGCTCATCGCAGCTATTGCAAGTGTGAGGGTCGAACCAGAGATCGAAGAACCTGAAGAGCGCGAATCGCTGTCGTCCCTCCATCTCGATCAAGACCGCCAAGGCAATCCAGGCAGCCCCGACCTCGCACGCACCATCCTCGACAAGATATCCTTGGCGACTGTATTTGTGGCAGACGTAACCCCAGTTGGGACGGTAACCACTGGCCGCGTCAGCGCGCCTGAGAAGAAACTGATCAATGCGAACGTCGCTATCGAGCTCGGCTATGCCCTAGGCACAATCGGGGACGGTGCTCTCCTCATGGTAATGAACGAACACTTCGGAACCCGCGACGACCTGCCATTTGATCTAAAGGCGAAAGCGGGCCCTATACTATTCCGTTTGGCTCCCGAGGCAACGAAGGACGAGATTGCAGCGGCGCAACGAAGCCTAACCACGCAACTAAAGCACGCGATTTCGCTTTGCGTAGGGAACAAAATCGAAGAAACTCGACTGGCAACTCCTTTCCCCGCCGCTCTGGAGAAAGATGGCCCGGCGCGATTTCGCGACCGAGGCGAACCTATCGGAGTCCGAGGAGGAGATCTTCCTTTTGGACTCGCACCAGAGGTGCCGGTGTTTCTCGCCGATGGACCTGCGATGTGGCTTCGACTGATGCCCAGATCTGCAACCGGAAGAACATGGCCAACCCATGAACTGCGGAGCAAAGCCCTCAGCGGAAGCTTCGACCTGCGTCCGTTCTCTGAGGGGCAGGGCTCATTCGGAATCCGTGCCGAAGATGGATTTGGCTTGTGCCCTTCTTACCTGGAGGACGGCAACACGGCAACAACTCTGGCATTCGCGTTTGAGTCCGGCGAGGTGTGGAGCATCGACACAGACTACTTGCGATACGGTCAAACAATCCCATTTGTCGAAGAGATTTTCGTAGCCCGCTTGCAGAGCTATGCTCGGTTTCTCAAGAGTCTTGGGATTGAGTCCCCCTTCAAATGGTCATGTGGAATAACCGGAGTAAAGGGCTACCGTGTTCAGGTGCCAGTCCCAAACGGGCAGTACCGCCTTGGCCCCGGCCCGGAATGCCTCAGAGACATGATTCAAGCGAGCGGCACTCTGGACGAGGATGAGTCTGCGCAAAGTGCTCTCTATCCTTTCTTCAAAGAAATTTTTGATCGCTGCGGCATCCCGCGACCCACCCACCTCCCTCGATAAATCCGTGCTGGCCCGCGTTGTCACGGTACTGTGGACATTCGTTGCCATATCACGGGCAACTCGGAAGTTGCTCTCCGGATAGGTAATGAGAAACGCCGCAGGGTCAGGGAGCATCACAGAAAGCTCCCCGGAACCCCGGGCACGGGATTCCAGTCGCCATGCCTACTTTCCTTTACTTATCCCTGTATGATTTCGCAAGATGATCTCAACACTGAGTTCACGTCTAGAAACCTATGGCAACCCAAACCGTAACGCGTGCCGCTGAATCAGATTCTGAGCCTTATGGAATTTATAATGTTCTCGCAGACGCCAGTAACATTCCAAAGTGGGCATCCGCCTTTGCCGACTCGATTGAGCGCGTAGACGATACGCACTACAGCATCACGAAGAGCAACGAGACTTTCAACCTGGAAGTCTTCACTCATCCGTCCGCCGGCGCTGTGGACTATATCCGAGAGATGCCCAACGGCAAGCGCGGGGGCGCTTACATTCGCGTGACTCCACGTCCGGTCGGGGGGAGCGTTATTACCATGACTGTTCCTGTCGGACCTGATGTGAGTGAATCCGACGTCGCAAAGGTCCTTGAGCGCGAGCTCTTCGACCTTATCCAACTTGCGCAACGTTGATCGGGCAAGTCGGTAATGCGAAACGCGGCAATATCC
>DATCDL010000299.1:0-3195 GCA_036510715.1 Acidobacteriaceae bacterium | reverse complement strand
CGAGCAGTCGTGGGTCGCTGTAGATCGAGAGGCTGCATGGAACCGTCCGTAAAGTTAGCCGCTGGGAGTGCGCGTGGTAGGTGAACTCGCCTTTCAGCTGATCAAGTAGGCCATCGATCGGGAAGCTGACCACTTCGGGTTGGACGGTACCGGCTTCCAGCTGGTTGATGTCGAGCAGGGTGTTCAGCATGCCCGATATCGCCGCGGCCGTCTCGTTAAGCCGTGCGACCAAAACCAGGGCTTCCTCGGTCTTCTGCTCCCTGATCTTCTTTTCCAGCACGCCTCGCATCAGGGTGAGGGCCTGCAACGGCTGGCGGAGGTCATGACTCGCAGCGGCGAGGAAGCGCGATTTGGCGGCATTGGCAAACTGTGCCTCCCGCTTTGCCCCCTCAAGGGCATCCGCCGCCCGCCTGCGCTCCGTAATGTCACCGAAGGTGATGACAACGCCTTCGACACCGTTGCCCTGGGTACGATATGGCAGTATGCGTCGCATGTACCAGGCGCCGCTCTGCGCCCCGATCTCCCGCTCGATCGGCGCTAGGGAGTGCAGCACCATTCGGGCATCCGGCAGCAGCTCTCCATCGGCGGCCAGCGACTTCAGGTCGGCGAGCGGTCGCCCGACATCGCTGGGAATGACGCTGAAGAGAAACCTGGTGGCTGGTGTGAAGAAGCGGATTTTCAAGTCGGTATCGAGGAAGAGCGTTGCGACGTCGGTGCTGTACAGAACATTCTGTAGATCGTTGGAAGTCGTGCGCTGCCGCTCCAGGGTTTCCTGGAGTTGGCCGTTGAGCGCGGTAAGTTCCTCGTTGAGCGACTGCAGCTCTTCCTTCGAGGTCAGCAGCTCTTCGTTCGTCGATTGGAATTCCTCATTGACGGACAAGGCCTCCTCGTTGATTGCTTTCTGCTCCTCATTTGAGAGTTCAAGGTCGCGAATGGCCGCCATGAGCTCCGTTCTTGTTGCCTCGAGTTCTTTTTCGAGTTCGGCGACCCGCGACACATCTTGCGGCGTGACGACCTGATCTCTCTTCTGCTCGTGCGTCGACGCCTCGATGAACGAAACCAGCAGCAGTTCTTCACCATCGGTCAGAACAGGGCGCACGTCGATGTTGAACGACCCCGCGGTGTCACCGTCGTTCACCCGCCCGCCGGCGACGACGATGCGCGCATTCCCCTGGACGGCCTGTTGGATTGCCGATCTAAGCTTGATGCGTATGTCCTCACGCGCCAGGCCAAGCAGATCGAGAGTCGGATGGCCGGGCGCCACATGCAGATACCGATCCGCGGGTCCCAGGTAGTAGAGACATTCATGCTTGCGGTTGATCAGGACCGCCGCCGGCGCAAAGGCGTCTATCACGAGCTGCCGGCACAGCTCGGCGATAGCGGCTTGACGAGACAGCACGTGGCCTTGACCCACGCGCTCGGACGCACGCATGCCGTCTCCCGCTTCCAGCGGAAAGCCGACTTCTCCCGGACGGCTGCGGCCGACGCGTCGAAAAAGCCGATCCGGCTTGAAGATCGCCTCGAAGTGGCCGTCGACATTGCCGATGGTCTCGGAGCTGCCCAGCAGGAGAATGCCGTTCTCATGCAGCGCGAAATGGAAGAGCGAGATGACCTTCGCCTGCGCCTCCGGACTCAGGTAGATTAGAAGATTGCGGCACGAGACCATATCGAGGCGCGAGAATGGCGGGTCGGCCAGCACATCCTGTACCGTGAAGACCACCGCCGCCCGTAGCTCAGGTAGAACCCTGTAGTTATGATCCTCCTTCGTGAAGAAGCGGGCACGTCGTGCCGGCGATACGTCGGCTTCGATCGTCTCGGGGTACAGCCCCTCCCGCGCACTGGCGACGGCGTCGGGATCGACGTCTGAGGCGAAAACCTGAAGCTTGAGGTCGCTGTTTGCTGCCGTGATCGCTTCCCGGAAGAGCATGGCGAGCGAATAGGTCTCCTCGCCGGTGCTGCACCCGGCAATCCAGATGCGCAGAGGCTGATCGGTCGGGTGACCGCGGACCATCTCGGGAACGACCTTCTCCGCCAGGAAATCGAACACTTTTTGGTCGCGGAAGAAGCTGGTGACGTTTATGAGCAGATCCTTGGCAAGCAGGTCGAGTTCATCGGCGTCGCTGCGCAGGATATCGAGATAACGGGCCGGCTCCTCGGTTTTGACCGCTGCCATCGCCATCCGTCGCTCGATCCGGCGCCGCAGCGTGCCCGATTTGTAGAATCTGAAATCATGAGGCGTCTTCGTACGAAGAAGATCGACGAATTCGCGCAACCAATCGCTCGGTGTATCTTGCTCTTGCAAACTATCCTGCGTCCCAAAGAAGGCCAGTCTTCGATCATACTTGATCAGTACCTCGGGAATTTTGGTCACAGAAAGCACAAGGTCCACCCCTCCTGTCATAATCGCGTTGCGTGGCATGCCGTCATGGCCAGCTTCGTCGGGGTCCTGCGCGATAACGAGGCCGCCCTTTTCCTTCACGGCTTTCAGCCCGAGACTTCCGTCGCTCGCCGTCCCCGAGAGGATCACGCAGACCGAGCGTGCACCGTAATTCTCCGCCAGCGTGTTCAAAAAAAAGTCGAACGGCAGACGCGCACCGTGACGCGCCTGGGGCTCCGAAATGTGCAGGGCGCCGTCGCCCACTGAGAGGTACGTTCCGGGCGGAATGACATAGAGATGGTTGCGTTCGACCAGCATACCTTCGGCTGCTTGCCGCACGGACATCGACGTGTGACCGGCAAGTAGCTCCGCCATCATGCTCTCGTGGGTCGGATCAAGGTGCTGCACCAGGATGAAGGCCATGCCATTGTCGGCCGGCAAGGCGGCCACGAGCTTTTTGCAGGCGTCCAGTCCTCCTGCCGAGGCGCCTATCCCGACGACCAGGAAGTCGTCTGCGCCGCGCGGCGGCCCGCGCACCGGCATTGTACTTCCCCCGGATCGCCGTCGCTGCGGCTTCGCCTGAGGCGCGAGGCGCTTGGCCATTCTACGTTTGCTCTCAAGAGGTTACCTCCCCAACCAAGGGGGAGAGTCCGGGTAGGCGTTTACGATGACTCCAGGGGGCACGACGTCGCTCGATCGCCGGCAGCCGGCGGGCGTGTGAATATGGCCTCAACAGGTAGAACTCGCAAAAATACCTCGAATGATCCCCGGCCCAGCCCGCCGTTACCATTTGGTGAGATTTGCGCATTGGCGCTGCG
>DATCDL010000298.1:0-5797 GCA_036510715.1 Acidobacteriaceae bacterium | reverse complement strand
CAGCCAAACCTCGACATCGATCTCGACAGCAATTCCGTCTTCTTATCTGGCTCAGGCCGGGAAACTCGATCTAGTGGTTACGAATCCCGAAGTGGTTTCAACGCAGTCGGCTCCGTATGTCTTCAATGTTGTCGCGATACCCATCATCGGTGCTCTGTCCCCCGTATCGGCCCCGATCGGAAGCCCCAATCTGACGCTTCAAGTGACCGGTGCAGCCTTCCTGCCGGACTCCATCGTCAACTGGAATGGGATTCCGCTAGCCACTCAGCTGGTTGTATCGAACTACGGAGTTCCGACGCTCAATGCGACGCTTCCTGCTGCCGACGTTAGTCTGCCGACAATCGCCGCGATTACAGTCTCCAGTCCGGAGAATGCAGGTGCGATTTCGCAGCCGCAAGCATTTCCGACCTACCTGTCGCTGCCTTCAAATATGCTGGCTTACAACGCGAAAGACGGTATGTTGTACGCCTCCGTTCCCGGCTATGCTGGTCCAGGTCTAGCCAACAGCGTCGTTGCGATCAATCCCACTACCGGCGCGATTGCGCGAACAATTCCCGTGGGCAGCGAACCCGACAAGCTGTGCATCTCGGATAGCGGCACTGTCCTTTACGTATCCCTCGATGGAGCGGCCGCCGTCAAGCAAATCGACCTGACAGGAGCGACGCCTAGTCTTGAATTTCCCCTCGGTGAGTATGACTTCAATCAAACGTATAGCTATCCGATCACTGCATCGAGCGTGGCTGCGCTACCGGGCGAGCCCAATTCCGTCGCCGTCCTCGAAAGCAATGCAGACGTAGTCGTCTATGATTCGGGCGTTGCTCGGCAGAAAACGGCCGCACTGGGCGGCTACTTCAATCAAAACCCAGGGTCGCTCAGCTTTGGGCCATCTGCCGGAACCTTGTATTCAACAACGCGCGGTTTAACAAAACTGAGCCTCGACAGCACCGGCTTCACCAGTACCAGCACATTTACGGGACCGTACTTTGCATATTCATCGATCCAGTACGATGCCGGAAATGTGTACTTCAACGATGGGGCGGTACTCAATGCAACCACCGGCGCACAGGTCGGACAGTTTTATACGAGCGGTACCCACCTCGCCGCCGGACCGATCGTTTCTGATTCGACACTGGGACGTGCCTGGATCCTGCCGCAAAATGCTCTTACGCCCGAGGACACCAATCAAATCCTCGCGTTCGATGAGACAACCCTCAAACAGGTAGGTGCAATTGTTCTTGTCGGCACAAGCGTAAGCGGACCTAATTTAGGGGCCGTCAATCTTGTTCGCTGGGGGCAAAATGGTCTCGCATTCAACACTGCTAACCAGATCTTCATGCTGCAATCTCCTGTGGTCAAAGACGTATCGCAATCTCCTGCCGATCTTTCGGTTGGGATCCAGGGACCAGCCACGGCGTCGACCGGGAGTTCAATAACGTACTCGATCACGGTGACGAATAGAGGCCCCGTCTCGGCAGCGGAAGTCAGCGTGAGTACCACGCTCGCGGACGCGGTCGTTTACCAAGGCGCAACGGCCTCGATGGGCAGTTGCAGCGGGACCAGCGAAGTGATTTGCAGCTTGGGTACCCTGGCCAGCGGAACGTCGGCAACCGTCCAAGTAACCGCAACTGTCCTGAATCCCGGTTCTATCGAAAGCACAGCGGTCGTTTCGTCGAGCACGTACGATCCGGTCCAATCGAACAACATTGCCACCGCAACGACCATGGTGAGTGGAGCCGCCGTTGCTGCCACTCCGGTTATGACGTCTATCTCACCCGCATTTATTCTCGCGGGATCAAATGCGATAACGCTTACGATCAATGGGATCGGGTTTAGCTCTTTCTCAACGGTTTCATGGAATGGCAATGCGCTGCCGACTACGTATCTGAGCGGCACGCAATTGACTTCATCGGTGCCATCCAGCTACCTGGCAACGCTGGGTTGGGGGCAAGTGACCGTATCAACACCTTCGCCGGGAGGTGGAGAGTCGTCTGCTCTTGTCGTGAGCATTTATCAATCAATGAACGTACCGGCGGCTGATGTGCTGTACGAACCGTTTACGAGAAAGCTCTATGCGACCATTCCTTCCTCGGCGACGAATATTGCGGCGAATAGCCTGGTTCAGATAGATCCGCTGAGCGGGACCGTCGGCACGCCGATGGTGCTGGGCAATGGGCCGAATGTGATGACGGAAACTGGTGACGGGAAGTTTTTGTATATCGGATTCAGCGGAAATAACACCCTGGGCCAATTCAATCTCCTGAATCAAAGCATCACGGGAAGCTATCCTCTTTCCGTGCCTGGCCAGGGCAGCCAGGCGGCATCCGGCCTGGCAGTCCAACCTGGGAGTGACACCACACTTGCGATCAACTTCAACTACTCTGGAGCAGGCATCTTCGACATCTCCGGGAACACGGGCGCATTCCGGCCAAATTCGGGAGGAGGGGAGGGTGTGGTGTTTGGCGACGCGACTCACCTCTATTCAGAGTCGTCAAACACGGCTGATGAATATCTGAATCGATATACGGTGGACGCCAACGGTCTGACGCTGGTCGATTCCACGGGGCTGAGTGGATTGGGCGGTACAGCTTTCGAGTTCGCGCTTGGCCAGGATGGCCTCGTCTACGGAGATAACGGCGGAATCGTTAACCCTGCAACAACGCCGCCCTCGCAGGTCGCGTTGTTGCCGATCACGCCGGGCGCGTCCGGGTATGGGCTGTCCGGCGATGCGGTGATGCCCGATTCCGCGCAGCACAAAACTTTCCTGGTTGGCGAAAACAGCGCGGGAAGCTTTACTGCGTACCTGGAGCGTTTCGACACTACCAATTACACCTATGAAGCAAACGTCGAGCTTCCCATCCCGAGTGGCAGCGGAGAAGAAGGGTATCAGATACTACGGTGGGGCCAGGATGGACTTGCGGTTCGCGCCTACGATCCGATATATGGAAGCCTGGCAGGGTACCAACTACTGCTCTTCAAGGGGCCGTTCGTGCTGCCTGCCGAGGCGCAATCGAATCCGGTCCCGGGCCTTACCAGCGTGACGCCCGCTGCCGTGGTCCACGGCAGCGGCAATCAGTATCTGACAGCAACCGGCAGCGGCTTCATCCCGGGCGCGGTCGTTCTTTGGAATGGAGTCGCCCGCACGACGACTTACATCGACGCCGGTCATCTGCAATTCGATGTTTCTGCGACCGATGTCGCGTCTTCGCAGACGATTTCTCTAACTGCGGAAAATCCGGGATCTAGCGCCTCCGCAGGCCTGGCTCTTACTATCAATTGATTCTGGAGTCTGAATAGTCGGTTGGTTAGACCATGGCAGGCACCCGATAACGATGCAAAACAGTATCATGGCGGAAGCGTGGTCGGCCCTTCAACTTACAAGTCACATTTTCGGCAACTTCGATTCTTAGTTGGTGTGAACAGGTCAAGTGCCTCATCCAGCGCTGTTTCACGACCAATATCGGATTGGTACCGGAAACCGCCGCAGTGTCCGATTATCCGGCCCCTCCTCAATGAGATTCCTGGACGCTGGACGACATACGGGTACGAATCCGTTCCCCTATACGTCACTCGGCAATACACCAAAGCTGCGTGGGGCCGTTCGGATGCGCGAGTTGGGGTATAATCCTACGACAAATGCTACTTGTTGCCGGCTCGCGGCTGGACTCGTACGAGATCGTCGCGCCCTTGGGCGCTGGCGGAATGGGCGAGGTT
Organism: Acidobacteriaceae bacterium; assembly: GCA_036510715.1. Taxonomy (GTDB): domain Bacteria; phylum Acidobacteriota; class Terriglobia; order Terriglobales; family Acidobacteriaceae; genus Granulicella. The sequence goes on along the minus strand of DATCDL010000298.1, from coordinate 2,086 downwards.
TATCGTGCTCGCGATGGTGTCCTGAAACGCGAGGTCGCAATCAAAGTGCTTCCGGACTACTGGTCGGGAGACCCCGAGCGACTACGCCGGTTTGAGCTGGAGGCACAGGCCACCGCAGCTCTCAATCATCCCAATATTGTTTCGATCTTCCATGTCGGCAAGCATGACGGATCGCCATACATCGTCACCGAGTTGCTGCAGGGTGAGACGCTGCGTGACCGGCTTCGTAAATCCCCGCTGCCGCTGCGGGAGGCTCTCGACGTTGGCGTTCAACTGGCCTGCGGACTGACGGCCGCGCACGGTGCGGGAACCGTTCACCGCGATCTGAAGCCCGAAAACATCTTCATCACGAAAGATGGTCGCGTTAAGATTCTCGACTTCGGGCTGGCCATGCTGCATCCGACCAAACCTGCGAAGGCGGATGACCTGACCGTCAGCTACCGGGAGGAATCTACGCCCGGGCAGGTGCTGGGTACGGTCGGATACATGTCGCCTGAGCAGGTGCGGGGAGAGGTGACCGATGCGCGCAGCGATATCTTTGCGGTCGGCGCGATCCTGTACGAGATGCTGACAGGCAAGCGCGCGTTTCAAAGAGGCACTGCAGTGGAAACGATGACGGCGGTCCTGAACGAAGCGCCACCAGAAGTTTCACAGCTCACGCCAAACGTTTCACCGGGTTTGAAGAAGATTATGAACCGCTGCGTGGCCAAGAACCCAGAGCAGCGTTTTCAACATGCATCCGACCTGGGCTTTGCGCTCGAGGCTCTGTCCGATTCGGGCGGCGGAGCCGTGCCGGCAGTTCAACAGCAGGTTGCCGGCAAAAGACTGACCTGGATCGCGCTGGCAGCGGTTGCTGTGGCAATCTCAGCAGCTATCCTGGTGTGGTGGAGGCAGCCTCCGGCAGTACCCACCGTGGAAGCGGTTACCCAACTCAGCAATGACGGCCAGGTGAAAGCCAATAGCGGCAGACTGCTCGCCGATGGCTCGCGGATTTATTTCGATGAAGGCGCGGTGGGGTTGTATCGCGTTGTGCAAATTGCGGCAACCGGCGGCCCCACCGCCATGATTCCGACGGGATTGGCCAACTTGCAAATTACTGGCCTTTCCAAGGACGGGTCTACCTTGCTGGGCGCAGCAGGCGATGCGTCTGTGCTTCCGCTGTTCAGCATACCGTTGCCGGCGGGAGAGCCGCGCCCGGTTGGTACGCTCTCGGTCTACGACGCAGACTTTTTCCCGGACGGAAGGATTCTCTACTCGGTGGAAGACGACCTTTCCATCGCCGAAAACGACGGCTCCGAGTCGCACCGCATTCTCACTGCCGGCGGACTCATCGAGGATCCCGCCGTGTCTCCGGATGGACGGCGCATGACCTTCACCGTCATTGCGCCGGGGCATCGCCCGATCTCGATCGATGAAGCCAACGCAGACGGCTCGGATCTGCACGCCGTTGTGAAGAGCGGTAAGTCGGGGTTTGTGTGCTGCGCGGCATGGACGCCCGACAGTCGATACATCGTCTATGTCAGCCGCTTCGAAAGCCGGCGCGACCTTTGGACGCTGCCGATGAAGACCGGCTTGTGGTCGCGCCCGCGGCCGCCTGTCCAACTTACCAACGGTCCGCTCTCCTATACCAAACCGGTTGTTTCACGGGAGGGGAGCCAAATCTTTGCGGTGGGGGTCAAAGCTCGCGGTGAGCTGGTCCGCTATGACGCAAAGTTGAACCAGTTTCTCCCGTTGCTCCCGGGCGTGGCGGCCTTCAATCCCTCCTTTTCCGCAGATGGCCAGTGGGTCGCCTACACGGTTTACCCGGACCACAGCTTGTGGCGCAGCCGCGCTGACGGATCAGATCCGTTGCAGCTTACGTTTCCACCTACGGAGATCTTTTATCCCGCCATCTCTCCGGATGGAAAGCAGGTCGCGTACGCTACCTCCTCACGCGCGATTGATGTGATAAGCATGGATGGCGGACCGCCGCGGACGCTCGAGGCGGCGAATGCCTCCGGCTCCAGCTGGTCTCCCGATGGCAGCCGCCTGCTCTTCATAGGTCGCGGTCACGGTACACGGAGCGGAATCGTCCTGATGGATCTTC
>DATCDL010000297.1:0-2029 GCA_036510715.1 Acidobacteriaceae bacterium | reverse complement strand
TCGGACTTCGAACTCGTATTCGCCGGACCAGGTGTAGGTGTAGCCCGCTGGCAGCTTGAGTTTCTGGCGTAGGAGATTGGAAGCCTCTTTCACAAATCCACCGTAGTCTTTCGTATTCAGGTCGATGTAGACGTAGCCTGTTAGCTGTCCGTCCTGGTCGCGAATCATGGCGGGGCCATTTGAAAACGAGATCTTCGCCACTTGTCCAATGGGAATTTGTGCGCCTGTCGGGGTCGCGATCAGCACACGAGCAAAATCTTCAAGGTTGTCACGAAAGTCGCGCTCGTAGCGGACGTTCATCGGGTAACGTTCACGGCCCTCAATGTTTTCCCCAATGTTCATGCCTCCAATGCCGGACGCAACCGCTTGTTGCACATCGGCGATGGTCAACCCGTACTTGGCTGCTTCCAGGCGATTCGTATCAATGTTGACGTAGAAACCTTGTGAGACATGCTCTGCAAAGGCGGAGCGAACCTGCGACGTCTGAGAGAGTATCTGCTGAATCTGGGCACCGAGTTGCTGAATACCCTCAAGGTTCGGCCCCTGGATTTTCATGCCGACCGGCGTTTTGATTCCGGTGAGCGCCATGTCGAGACGGTTTTCGACTGGCATCGTCCACGTGTTGGTAAGTCCTGGGTATTGCAACTTCTCGTCCATCTGGGTAATCAGGTTCTCGTACGTCATGCCCGCAGGCCACTGCTCGCGTGGCTTTAGCATGATGGTGGTGTCGTACATATCGAGGGGAGCGTTGTCGGTCGCGCTATCCGACCGTCCGACGACTCCAAACACGGTCTCTACCTCGGGGAAAGATCGGAGCACTCGATCTTGCGACTGTAGAAGTTGCGAAGCCTGCGTGATGGAAATGCCGGGCAGCGCTGTCGGCATATATAACGCCGATCCCTCGTAGAGCGGGGGCATAAATTGGCTGCCGATCCTCAATACCAATGGGAACGTGACGACGAGGAACAGCAGGTTCACGAGCAATGTTGTCTTGCGATATCTCAGGCAAAGTCGGAGAACCGGAAGGTATAACGCCTGTGTCCATCGGGAAAGTGGGTTTTGCGATTCTGGGCGTAGTTTTCCTTTGATAAACATGACCATTAGAACCGGCACCAAAGTGATCGCCAAGAGAGAGGAAAAGCCGACGGCGAGTGTCTTGGTCCAGGCGAGCGGACGGAACATGCGGCCTTCCTGCGCCTCTAAAAGGAAGACCGGGAGGAATGAAACCACAATGATGATGAGAGAGAAGAACAGTGCTGGCCCGACCTGCTTCGCGCTATCAATCAGAATCTTCCGGCGCTCGGGTTCGGGGACATCGGATCGGGCTTCTCCTTCGGGTTGTGGACTGGGCCGTTCGGACAGATGGCGATAGCCGTTCTCCACCATGACAATCGCGGCATCCACCAAGACTCCAATCGCCAGCGCGATCCCGCCCAAAGACATAATGTTGGAGCTGACTCCTAGGTAGTACATGGGTAGAAACGAAGCGATCACCGCGATGGGAAGTGTGAGGATAGGGATTAGCGCAGAACGGAAGTGAAACAGGAACACAATGATGACGACGCTGACGATGGCCGCCTCTTCCAATAGATCGCGTTGCAGTGTTTTAATCGAATCCTGAATCAGCCCGGCGCGGTCGTATCCTGACACCACTTCCACGCCAGGTGGCAAGGAAGACTTGATCTCGGCAAGCTTCTTCTTCACACCGTCGATTACGTTCAGGGCGTTCAGCCCATAGCGCATGACGACGATACCGCCGACAGTCTCTCCCTTTCCCTGCCAGTCCGCCACGCCTTCCCGAATGTCTGGGCCAAAAGAAACCCTTCCCAGATCTTTGATTAAGACGGGCGTACCGTTCTTCGCCATCACCGGCACGTTCTCCAAATCTGAAAGCGAGTGCAGATAACCGAGGCCTCGAATCATGTACTGCGTCCCACTCAATTCCAGCACTCGCCCGCCAACTTCGTTTGTGCTCGATTTCACGCGGTCAATCACGGTCGAGAGCGGTATGCCGTAAGCGAGCAGTTTA
>DATCDL010000296.1:0-18192 GCA_036510715.1 Acidobacteriaceae bacterium | reverse complement strand
AGTCAATGAATTTGGTGAGATTGATCAACATGGCCGCGCGGATCTCATATTCGTCGGCAGAGGTGGTCTGAGCTCGGATCTGCCTCGAGAAAGCCAGAAGCAAGACAGTTGCCAGAAGCAAGTGCCGCGGGCGCACAGAGCGACCGAAGTGACGGCGGGATAGGTTTAGGCGCGAGAATGTCATCTAAAACGTCCACGTCGCTTTGATCAATGCGCTGCGAGGCACTTGGGCCGGTACGACAAAACTAGTTCCGTCCGCGAACTCGAAATGGCGGGGCGTGAGGAGATTCGTTCCACCGACCTCGAACTCGAGGGAGCGGCCGACCTTGCGCACGAGATTAAGGTCCAACCGCGTGTAGGCAGGCACCTCGCTGGTGCTGGAGGTGGCACTTTGGACTGATGGCAACGCGCTAACGTACGAGACGAAACTGTTTGCACTCCACAGCGGAGTAAAGTTCCATGACGCTGAGCCTGAGAAGTTGTTGCGGGGACTGCTCCACGAGTCGATGATCGCAACCTGGCCTGGCTCAGTCTGGGTAGTGTGCGCCTGTATCCATGTGTAACTTCCCTGGAACGAAAGTGAGGGGAGGGGTTTCCACGAGGCGGTAGCTTCTACGCCGCCGGTGCTCGCGCGGAAGCCATTGGTGTACAAGAGCGGCTCCTCAATATGAGGGGATGGAGTGAGAACGAAGGAAGGGCTGCCTGATGAGAGAGATTGGATACGTTTGTTGTTGTTGAAGAAGGAGGCAATATCGAGGGTTAGCATAGAACCGATGCGTCGCCGATAGCCGAGTTCGTAGGCAACCACCGTCTCTGGCTTGAACTGTGGGTTGCCCATGAGTGTTGCGATAACCGGCAGTCCGTCTGCCACTCCTACATTCAGAGGTAACGCGATGTCCTTATCCTGCAGCGAAGGTGCGACGGCGGCTCGCGAGACGGCGGCCCAGAGGGACTGGGTTTCGCTCGGCGCCCACAGGATCCTGGCGCTGGGCTGGATCTGGAATCCCGCCAGCGTCCCACTCTGAATCTTGCTGCCCAGAGTTACAGTAAGCTTCCTGGGAAGAATCGCTATCTCATCCTGCGCGAAGCCATCTACCAAATAGTTCTTGTAGTCGGGCAGGGTTGTCGCAGGAACAATGGCTAGAATGCGATCGCCGGTGAATCGCAACTCCGCGCCCCAAACCAGGTCGTTGCGCGAGCCGAGGGGAAGATGGTCCTGATAATCAATGTCGACGGTGCGCGTCCGAAAATAGGAGGCCAGCTCGTGCCTCGACTGATCGTCAAAGTAGAACTGAAGCGCCATTTGGCCTCTTTGAGACGTATGCTCCCAGAGGCTGAGGATATGACCGCCAGCAAGGGATTCCTTCTCCTGGTGACCTGGACCGACATCCAAGGTAATGTTCCCTTCGATCTGTTGGTTGACATGGCCGCCATACAGATCACCGCTAGCCGTGATCCAGTTGGACGGGTTCTCTTGCCAGTCAAGGCGTCCACCGCCGCGCACGATCTTTTCGCCGTCGAACGCGTGCATCCCCGATGCGGTATCGAATGGACTCCGGTCAACGTAACCAGCGAAGGCACGATACTGTGCCCGCTGACCAAGGGCTGCGCCATACCGGATACTAGCTATCTGGCCAATGCGGCTGATGTTGCTGGACACACTCAGTCCGGTGGTGCTGCGGGTCTTCCTGGTGATGATGTTGATGACGCCGTTCACTGCATTGGTGCCCCACACCGCAGCTCCGGGCCCGCGGATCACCTCGATTCGTTCGATGTTTTCAAGGGGAAGATCGATCTGGTCCCACGGCGCCCCGGAGAATACCTCGGAATAGACTGTGCGGCCATCGATCAACACCAGCAACTTGTCGGCATAGGCGCTATTGAACCCACGCGCGCTGATCGCCCAACTGGAAGCATCAATCTGCGCGACTTGCATGCCCGGAACCATGCGCAGTAACTCGGGAATGCTCGAAGCGCTTGAGCGCGCGATATCTTCCTTCGTGATGACAAAAACAGCTGCCGGAGTCTTCCAAAGATCCTCGTCTTTGCGGGCGAAGGAACTGACCCTGATGTGGAGTTGAGTCAATTGCTCAAGGCTGTCGGTGGACAAGTCGTCGTTTGAGCGCTGAGCAAGGGTGAGTGGAGCCGTGAAAGCGACTCCCAGGCACCACAATACAGCGCCAGCCAGCAGGCCGGTGCGCGTCACGCTGCGCCCACTGTCGCAATGGTCGCACTTTCGTCGATGGAAGCAGTGGGGAAGCAGCGGGGGCCTGAGCCGATATCGGGTTCCTTCGAGAGGAACACCTCCATGGCGTCTGAAGGGATAGGCCGGGAATAATAAAAGCCCTGGCAGAAGGAGAATCCCAGCTCCCTCAGTTTGACAATGTGTTCCTCGGTTTCAACGCCTTCCGCGACTGCTTCCATGCCGAGGTTTTGCGTCATCGAGAGCATCGTCTGGAGGAGCTCACTGGAAGAAGGTTGTTCCGGGTCGAGACTCTTGACGAAGTAACGATCAATTTTGAGCAAGTCGAAGGGCAACTCCCGCAGGTACTGAAGGGAGGAGTAGCCGGTGCCGAAGTCATCCAGATCGAGATAGACACCCAGCTCTTTTAGCCTGTTCAACGTGAAGCGCGCTGCTGCAAAGTCTCCCACGAACACACCCTCCGTAATCTCAAGGTGCAGCGACGAGGGGGGGAAATCAGTGTCGACCAATGTCTGCCGGATACCCTCAACGAGTTTCTGCTGAATGAACTCGCGGGGCGATAGGTTGACCGAGAGCTCGAGCGGCGGGCGGTCGGAGAAAACGTTGTGCCAGGCCCGCACCTGGCGGCACGCATTGTGGAGTACCCATTTGCCGATCTCGACGATCGCGCCCGACTCTTCTGCGTTTTGAATGAACGCACCGGGTTGAAGCAGGCCGAACTTCGGATGATTCCAGCGCAGGAGGGCCTCCACCCCATATGTCACGCCGGATCGGAGATCCACCTTGGGCTGGTAAAAAATCTCTAATTCATCACGCTTCACGGCTGATCGAATATCGTTTTCCAGTTCGAGCTGCTGTGCCGACTCTGCGTGCATCTGTGTCTCGAAGACTGCGATTCCACCGTGCCCTTGCTTCTTCGCGGCGTACATGGCGATATCAGCATCGCGGAGTATATCGTCGGGTTGAGAGTGAGAGGCGCAGGCCAAGGCAGCACCAACGCTGAAGGCGCAACGGACCATGTGATCCTGGACATCAAATGGGACATTCATGGCGTGCTGTATATGCGCAGCAAAGGCCTCAACGGACTCGCGCGTCGCGCCCTCTCTCAGCAGGATGGCGAACTCATCTCCCCCCATACGTGCAGCAACCGCACGCGCGCGTGGTGACTCCCGGATGTTGAATTCGTTCATGATGATTTGCAGTCGTGTGGCAATGCTCTTAAGAAGCTCGTCACCGGCCAAGTGGCCTAGTCTGTCGTTAATCGCCTTGAATCCGTCCAGGTCGAGGAATAAGAGTGCATGAGATGCAGCCTCGGCCAAAGGCGGGCGTGCGGGGGCGAGCGCACACTCCAGATCAGCAACGAGCAGAAGTCGATTCGGCATTCCGGTGAGTGCGTCCTGAGTTTTCTCCGCAGTCACATCATGCTGAGTTCCGGCGAGTCTGATCGCATTCCCGTGGTGGTCGCGGGTAACGATGGCGCGGCTTGACATCCATCGGACAGATCCGTCTGCGTGAGAGATGCGGTAGCCGCACTGTAGCACCTCGTTATGCCCTTGCACATGCCGGTCGACGGCGGCCATCACCTGTTCGCGGTCCTGCGGGAGGATTCTTGAATACCAAAAGTCGGCGCTGCTCGCGATCAGCGCTTGCTCGAGTCCCAGCATCTGTTTCCACTGGGGAGAGAAATAGACCTGTCCGGTATGGAGATTCCAATCCCAGAGTCCGACTTGTGAAGCCTTTGCGGCGAGGGTGTAGCGTTCCTCGCTCTGGAGCAACGCGTCTTCCGCGTGCTTGCGTTCGAGTTGCGAATGGATGCGTGCGAGCGCCACCTTGAAATCAATTGGCTTGGTGATGTAGTCGTTTGCGCCAGCGGCAAGCGCCTCGGCGATCTTGTCGCTCTCCGCGACGGCAGTCACCATGATGATCGGCAATCCCGCGGGGGAGAAGTCGGCCCGGAGACGTCGGAGAACCTCTGAGCCACTGATCTCCGGCATCATCTGATCGAGCAGGATGAGGTCGAAGCTTTGGAGGCGCACCCTATCGAGCGCGGCAGCTCCGCTCACTGCCACTTCCACGGTGAATCCGCTTCGCTGCAAACGTCGCGAGAGCATGTCGAGGTTCATCTGTTCGTCATCAACAATGAGAATGCGATCTGGAACGATGTTCACCTCGATTCTCCGGTTAACTTGCTGTTGGATAAAAGAACCATTGCGCGATCGCGTAGCAACCCGGGCGAGGGCGGACAGAAAAGGAAGATGACTTCTGGTGTTTCTCGGGACGTTGTCAGAATCATGGGCTGGGCATCTCTTGCTGGAGTTGTCATCTATGTCACGTATCACTTTCTCTATCGGCAGAAAGTGGAAAGGTTTTACCTCGGCATCGATTTGTCTGATGAAGCACTTGTTGAACGTTCTTTGCGTGTGCTTGTCTTACGCCGAGGAGTGCTTATCTCGTCGCGCACGGTCGAGCGGCCGGCTCGTGACGGAGATGTGCTTAAATGCTGCTTTCAGGCAGCGTACAGGGCAGGTGACCAATCAGAAGAACGAATTAGAACGGACTCATGAAGGCGTTTGCCTGCTCGGGCGGGTACCGACTCGCTCGTGCCGTGATGAGCTTTCATCGTGAAGATTTCTCAGGTTCTTCACGGTCTGGAAGGCCGCCGGCACGCCAGAATCCATCCGAAGGCATCGACGATCCATTGTGCACAGAGTGCCAGCCACTGGAGGTTCGTTTTTCCTCCTGCGGTGCGGCTACGATGGATTAGAGCATGAACCAAACCAAACCCCTATCCGCGGAAATTCTCCTCCACATCGCCCAACTGCTGCATGTGTCTTTGAACTCTCTTCTGGCCACCATCACGCTGCTGGACGAAGGTGGAACCATACCTTTTATCGCGCGGTATCGCAAAGAAGCGACTGGAGCGCTCGACGAGGTGAAGATCCGCGATATCGAGGAGAAGCTTGCCTATTTCCGCGAACTTCTCAGCCGCCGCGAGACCATTCTGGCCTCGGTCTCCGAGCAGCAAAAGCTGACCGACGAACTCCGCCAGAAGATTGAATCCACGGTGGATAAGGGGGAGCTTGAAGATCTCTATCTTCCGTACCGCCCAAAGCGTCGCACCAAGGCCACGATCGCGCGTGATCGTGGCCTTGAGCCGCTCGCCGAATATCTTTGGTCGCAGCAGATAGCCGCGCAGACGCTGTTGGAGTTTGCCGCAACATTCATCGACGAAGAGAAGCAGGTCACGATCCTCGGCGAGGCGCTGGAGGGCGCGAGACACATTGTTGCGGAACGGATCGCCGAGACCGCCGAGGTTCGCAAGGCGTTGCGTCAGTTGCTAAACGACGAGGGGGTGATCGTGAGTCGGAAGATCGCGGCTGCCGTCGACGTGCAGGAAAAGTTCAAGATGTATTACGAATACCGCGAGCCCGTGAAGGCGATTCCGTCTCACCGCATGCTTGCTATTCGTCGTGGTGAGGCCGAGTCTGTTCTCTATTTTCTGATTGAAATTGACCCGCTACGTGCCACGGGTATCGTACGCGGCCATATCCTGGGCTCTGAAGGTGATTGGACTGCGCAGCTCGAACTCGCGATCGAGGACTGCTGGAGTCGCCTGCTATTCTCGAGTATCCAGGGCGAGCTTCGGCTGGAATTGAAGAAGCGCTCCGATCTCGACGCGATCCAGGTGTTTCGCGACAACCTCAATCATTTATTGCTGGCTGCGCCCGCTGGACCCATTTCGGTTCTCGGCATCGATCCTGGTCTGCGCACCGGATGCAAGATTGCGGTGGTGGACGAGACGGGTAAGTTTCTTGCGCACGATGTCATCTACCCACATACCGGGCAAACCGCGAAGTCCAATCAGACCTTGACCAATCTTGTCCGGCAGCATCAGGTGCGCGCCATTGCGATCGGCAACGGCACTGCGTCGCGCGAGACCGATGCGTTCGTCCGAGACTTCCTCGCTGAGCAAAACCTGAGCGGTATCTTCAAGGTGATGGTGTCGGAGTCTGGCGCGAGCATCTACTCGGCGTCGGACGTTGCGAGGCAGGAGTTCCCGGAGCTTGACCTCACGGTTCGCGGAGCGATCTCGATCGCACGCCGCCTTCAGGACCCACTGTCCGAGTTGGTCAAGGTCGATCCGAAGTCCATCGGCGTGGGACAGTATCAGCACGATGTCGACCAGCGACAACTGCAGCAATCTCTTGAGGCCACCATCGAGAGCTGCGTGAACAAGGTTGGAGTCGACCTCAATACATCTTCCTGGACGCTGCTGCGCTATGTAGCCGGCATCACGGAGCGGATGGCCCTGAATATCGTTCAGTTCCGTGATGAGAACGGACGGTTCAACTCACGGGTTCAACTCAAGAAGGTGGCTGGTGTAGGCGCGAAGACTTTCGAACAGGCGGCAGGATTCCTGCGCATCCGTGGCGGCATACAGCCGCTTGATGCCACCGCGGTTCATCCGGAGGGTTATGAGTTGGTTGAGCAGATCGCCGCCACCCTCGGCGCTCCCATTCAGCAGATCATCACCAATCCGCAGCTTCTTGATCACGTTGATCGATCGAAGTTTGCGGCCGGTGTATTCACCTTCAACGACATTCTTGACGAGTTGCGCAAGCCTGGACGCGATCCACGGGATACGTTCGTAGCTCCCGTCTTCCACGACGGCGTCCGCGAGTTTGCCGATGTTCAAGCGGATATGGTTCTCGAAGGCGTCGTCACCAACGTGACAAAGTTCGGAGCTTTCGTCGACATTGGAGTCCACCAGGATGGCCTCGTTCATATCTCTGAGCTCTCCAATCGCTACATCAAAGACCCGAATGAAGCGGTCAAGGCTGGACAGATCGTCAAGGTGAAGGTGCTCTCTGCTGATCTTGTCACCAAACGCATCGCCCTCTCGATGAAGGCGCTGATGGCGTCGTCCGGTCGTTCCGTCGAAGCAACTCCAAAACATCGTGCTTCGCTTCCGGTTGGCAAGCAGCGTCCAAAGTCTCAACCTTCTCCGCCGCTGTCTCTGGATGAAAAGCTGGCTGCACTCTCGACCCGCTGGAAGGTTCAATAGCGATGTTGGGTCTTAGTCGGTTACTGCACCACTAGCGTCACGATCTGGCTGTGCTGCAGCGCTCCGCTGGTTGCAGTCGCTGTAAGCGTGTACGTCTGCGGGTTCACATTGTTGGATCCGCAACCGCTCAGGGCTGCCGCCAATCCTATGGATAGCAGCACCAGCAGCATTTTGGATCGCAGCATTCTCCGCAAGCCGCGTTTGCCAACGAATGGTAGAAGCAACAGCGCGAGCATGATTCCGCGACCGAACGGGAAACCGGCGTGGTTGCTCTGTGCGACCGTCGACAGTGTTTGCACCGTCATTGTGACCGCGGTTGCACCGCCGCCGACTGCCACTGAAGTCGGTGTGAAACTTGCGGTAGCTCCCGCTGGCAATCCTGTCACGGTCAGTGTCACCGGGCCGGGATAGCTCCCATAGAGTGGCGCGAGGCCAAAGTTATAGGTCGCCACGGATCCCGCGGCAGCGGTGGTTGCGCTCGCACCTGTGTTGGTAAACGAAAGGTCGAAGGGCGCAACCACCACCGGCACGCTGCTACTCGAAATGCTGCTCAGGAAGCTACCGCTGCCGGAGTACACCGCCGAGACCGTTGCCGTTGAACCTGCTGGAAGGCCTGACACCGCTACTTGCACCATGCCGTTCACTAGGCTCGTCGCCGGACCCAGTTGTGTCGTGCCATCGAAGAACGTTACCGTCCCGCTGGGAGTTGTCGGAGTTCCTGGGATCACCGCCGTCACCGTCGCCGAAAGTACCACGGTCTGCGCCGGTGTGGCAGAAGCCAGATTCGTGGTCACGGTGGTGACCGATGCCTGCGGCGTCACTGCCAGGCTGAAGCTCGCCATCGCCGTCGCATCATTCGCGTCCCTGACGGTGACATTGTAGGTCGTGGCCGAACTTGTGACCGTTGCAGCGCCGGTGATGATGCCTGTCGCTGTGGAGAATCTCAGGCCTGCCGGCAACGCAGGCGATACGCTATACGACAACGGTGCCATGCCCTTCGAGCCAGTTACAGGTTGTAAGGAAGCTGCTGACTGATAGAACGCCAGCGTGGTTGAAGCAACCGTCTGCGTCGCCGATACCGGGGGCAGGACTGACGTGCCAACCAGATTGACCGTTTGCGAGACCCCCGGACTGGCGTTGAGGTTGTTGTCGGTCAACACGACTGAGCCGTTGACCGACCCACTGGGTGTGTCTATTTGCGGCTCAAACTCCAGACTGAGATTGCAACTCTCACCCGGTGCGAGCGAGAAACTGCTGGTGCAGTCCGCCGGCGTTCCGCTGCCGGCTACGTGCGCGAAGTTCCAGGAGACGCTCAGCCCCGGTGCCGCTGCAGATAACGGCGCATTGCCATTGTTGATCACTGTTACCTGCTGCGCTCCATCCGTGGTGTCGGTCGAGCCATCGTTCGTCGCAGTCGCAAACGTCAACGCCTGCGCGATCGATACGTCGATCTCCGCCACCGCACTGTTGCCCCATTGTGTGACGTAGATGTTCCCACCACCGTCTACAGCGACACCTGCCGGCAGATTGAAGCCACTGCCCCATGTTCGGATCGTTGGGTTGACCGGGATCGCTCCGCCTACGGCCTCAATTTCATACACGGCGCTGTTGCTTATGTCCGCAACATAGACGTTGCCGTTCCCGTCTACAGCGACGCCATAGGGAAAGGAGAAGTTGCTGCCCAGCGTCCGGATTGTCGGGCTGGCCGGGATGACTCCGCCCGCGGCCTCGATCTCATACACTGCACTGTTGCCCATATCCGCAACATAGACGTTTCCGCTCCCGTCGACAGCGACGCCATAGGGGGAGGTAAAGCCGCTGCCGAGCGTGAGGATTGTCGGGTTGGCCGGGATAACTCCGCCCGCCGCCTCGATCTCGTATACCGCGCTGTTGCCTATATCTGCGACATAGATATTTCCGCTCCCGTCCACGGCGACGCCTGCAGGCTCATTGAAGCCGCTACCCAAAATGAGGATCGTTGGGTTGGCAGGAAATACACCGCCAACCGCTTCGATCTCCTTCACCGCCCTGTTGTTCACATCTGCAACGTAAACGTTCCCACTTCCGTCTACCGCGACGCCATAAGGAGCAGAGAAGCTGCTGCTGAGCGTCCGTATCGTGGGGGAGGAGGGAATGACACCGCCGACCGCCTCGATCTGATACACCGCATTCGTACCTCCATCGGCAACGTAGGCGTTTCCGCTCCCGTCTACAGCGACTCCTAGGGGCATGCTGAAGCCGCTGCCCAGAACGCTTGCAGCCGCTGGACTATAGGCCATTTGAGGGCCCACTCCTGTGCCGTATAGATTCGCAGTTGCAATGACTGCGCCCGCACTGTTGAGCAGTTGCACGCCGCCGGAACGCGGTCCGGGATGCGTCGGAACAAAGTTTATGACCACCGTGCAGCTTGTGGAGATATAAGCGCCATGGGTACAGGTGCCCGTACCTGCATCGGTAAAGTCGAGATTGGGTGCACCCTTGGTCAGTACTGTGGGCGACTCAATTGTCCCACCGGTCGTGAACGTAAAATTCAGCGTCTCTGTGACTGGTGAAGCAACAGCCACCGCGGAGCTGCCAAAATTTACGCCGTTGCTCTGGATCTCATAGATCTCATCGGTGCTGGTGCCGGCAACGTAGACGTTCCCATTTCCGTCTACCGCAACGCCGAAGGGAGAACTAAAGCCGCTGCCCAGCGTGAGGATCGTCGGGGTGGCCGGGATCACACCGCCCACCGCCTCAATCTCCTTCACGCCGCTGTTGTTCATATCCGCAACGTAGACATTTCCATTGCCGTCGAGCGCAACATCGTATGGAGCGGAGAAGCCGCTGCCGAGCGTGAGGATCGTGGGGGTGGGTGGTATCAGGCCTGCCACCGCCTCTATCTCCTTCACTGCAGCGTTGCCTGCATCCGCAACGTAGACGTTGCCGCTCAGGTCTACCGCGACACCATAGGGAGAGTTGAAGCCGCTGCCCAGCGTGAGGATGGTCGGGGTAGGCGGGATGACACCGGCTACCGCCTCGATCTCCTTCACCACGCTGTTGCCCTCATCGGCAACATAGACGTTTCCGCTCCGGTCTACCGCGATGCCTGCAGGCCTGTTCAAGCCTGAGCCCAGTGCCCGGATCGTCGGATTGACCGGGATCACACCGCCGATGGCACCAATCTCCTTCACCGCACTATTACCCTCGTCTGAAACGTAGACATTGCCGCTGTTGTCTACGGCGACGTCATAGGGAGAAGTAAAGCCGCTGCCTAGCGTCCGGATTGTCGGATTGGCCGGAATCACACCTCCCACTGCCGCGATCTCCTTCACGACACCGTTGTTGAAATCCGCAACGTAGATGTTGCCGTTCCTGTCTACCGCGACGCCCGTCGGGATGCTGAAGCCGCTGCCCAGCGTGCTCGTCGCCCCACTGAAAATCGACGTCTGCGCCAAGGCCGCGATCGGAGTGAACGCGATCAGGCCAATGCAAAACGCTGCCACGCCCCGAGAAGCTTCAAGAACATGGCGTTTCAGTCTGCCGATTGTGCCAGCAGACAAATCCAAATGAGACGCAGTCAGACGCGCAAAAGACATGGTAATCATCCTCAATGCCGGGTGTGTGTCCCGGGAATCAACCAACAGAACCCTTTTAGCTTGCGAAGATCGAAGCAAGCTCAAGCACACAGAGGACGGAGATACAGGGCCAAGCCAGGCTCACGACGTATGACCTCGCGAGGCTGGAAAACCCGAGTCTGAACGAATCTGGTTGATCCGCTATTTGCCCGCATTCGTTCTCTGTAGCAACACCGCTCCTATCGGCAGAACGATGATTAACTTCAGATTTTGTTCGATAGGCACTCGTGATGCCTGCTTATCGTTAACCGTGGCAGCATTGTCCATTGGGGGATCGCCGAGAGTTCAACGGGGTGCTGCGTCTCTCGTGTCGTATCGGTAGTCGTCGCCAGGGGTGCTCGGGATCGAGTGAAGGACGGCAAAAGGAAACGGCTCGCGACCAGGGGTCGCGAGCCGTACATTGGGTTCAATTGTTGCAGATGAAGCGGTTGGTTTATTTCGCTTTGTGGTGCGACTTGCGGTGGGCCTCGCCGGGGAGGGGGAGCGTCGCATCGACTGGCGTGGTGCCAGTATTATCGAAGGTGGCACCTTCGGGGATGAGGATGTCGGAGGCGGTGCGGCCGGTGCCGGTGCCAACACGGATGTCGATGCGTGAGGGGTCGATGCCCTTTTCGTTGACCAGGTATTGGCGGACGTTCAAAGTGCGCCGTGCTCCGGACTCTGGCTGCTCATCGGTGGCATAGTTGCCGACAACGACTAGATGGCTGTTGGGTTCACGCTGGAGGTCGAGAGCGATGTTGTCGAGGCAGCCCTTGGCTTCGTTGTCGACACGGTCAGGACGCCTGTGGTCGCGGTCGAAGGAGACAGCGCAGAGGTCGTGGGTTAGCGGAACGACCGGAGCGGGTGGTGCGCTCACGGTGACGGTGGTGGTGTTCATCGCTGTTTTCCCGAGGTCGTCGACTACGGTGCAGGTGACAGTGATGGGGCCGGGAGGGGTGCTGGAGGTGTTGAGCGCGGCGGTGGAGGTGTTGCCGGAAATGGTGCCCGCGGTAGCGGAGTAGGAGTAGGTGAGGGAACGGTTCTGCGGACTGACGCCTTGTGCGGTGATGGTGGCGGGGTCGCCGGGCTGGACTGTGGACGGATTGGAAGAGCAGGAGATGGTAGGTGGCTCAAAGGGCTGGACGGTGAAGCTCGAGGTACACTCTGCCTGCTCGTAGGGGTGCTTGCCTTCGACTACGTGGCCGGTGACGGTGTAGGTTCCGGGGGCGAGGTCCTTGGTGCTGATGGCGGCGGTGGTCTCGGTTCCGGCTGCAGTGCCGCCGGTGGTTGCCCAGGTGTAGGTGGCGTGGTGCTTAGGGTTTAGATTGGTGGGGACCGCAGTGACGGTGACGAGGTCGCCGGGGTAGGAGGTAGCCGGCTGGATGCTGCAGGTGAGGGCGACGGGGACTGGAGGTTTGCCGCCGAAGGCGAAGACGATGCCGGAGGAGAGGCGGAGGTCGTTCTGAGTCGTGGCTGTCCCAGGGGACCCATAGGCGTCGACGGCGAAGCGGGTCATCAGGTATTCGGCCTGCACGGGGCGGAGGGACAAGTGGCGGGAGAGCCGGAAGTCGAGGCCACCGCCAATGGCTCCGGCGAACGCGTCCTGAGTGGGGAGGGCGATGCAGTCAGGAGTGCCGAGGCAATCGGAGGCGTCAACCTCCCTGGCGTGGATGCCGCCGACGAGAACTTGTGCGAAGGGAGTGAAACGGCTGGTGTTGCGGTAGGAGAGACGGGGGCCGAAGAGGTAGGTGTAGGCTCTGCCGCTGGAGTTGACGGTGAGGGGCTCATTGGCTCCGCTGCCGGTGAGGACGAGTTGGGTGTCGTCGTAGCCGCCGATGTCTGCGACGAGGCCGATCCAGCGATTGAAGTTGTAAGCAACGGAGGCGCTGCCGCCGTTCATGCCGACGATGCGATTACCGTCGACGGGGTCATTGGAGAAGGTGCCGAGGCGCGAGTAGCCGAGGAAGACTTCTACCTTGGGGGTAACAATCTCGTTGGAGGTGGCGGGCGTGCTCTGAGCGAAGAGCGAGAGCGCAGGGGCGAGGAAAGCAGCAACCGCCAGAGGGGCAAGGATGCGCGCATATGACTTCATTTTGTTCTCCTGAATCGTGCGTCGCGATCGTGATCAAGCGCGGCAGTCTTGAATCGGCTGCGACCGCCCTGGGTGAGAGTGGTCGCAGTGTGGGTTACTTGGCGGGTACGTTGATGACGGTGTTGACGAGCGTTGTCGAGGCATGTAATGCGATCACTCTACCGTTGATGGTGGTGACTGCGGCGACACCGGGACTGGAGACGGTGATTCCCGGCTGCGAGATGATGGTTCCTACCATCGTTCCTCCGCCACCGTAGTTGATCACCGCGCCGGGAAGACCGCCGACTGCCCAGAAGACGTTCTTGGACTGGGCACCATTGACGAGGATGACGCTCTCAGAGGCCGTCGGCGTGCCTACGGTGAGATAGGAGCTCATCTGGAAGACCCAGGATGCGTTGGGATCGCCTTGAGCATCGAGAGTCAGCGGGCCGGTCGTGATCTGGTAGAAGCTGGTTGATTTGTAGACGCCCGGAGCAAGGACACGATTGCCCAGCTCGTTGGTTGCGAGGGTGATGCCGAGAGGAAGTGCTTGAAGCGTGACGTATGCGGTGTTGGCTTCCAATGCGGCCTGGGTTGCAATGGACATGGTGGTCGCGGTTCCCTCGTTGGAGCAGGCACCGGAGGGCGGTGGCGGAGCGGTGTCGATGGCTCCATTGATTAGACCAAAGTTGCTCCCGGTAACGGTATAGGAGCAGGGATAGACGCCAGCGACGGCGGCAACACTCTTATCGTAGAAGCCGGTCATCGTCGTAGAGGCACCTGTGGTTCCGATGTTTCCGTTGACTACGGTATAGGTTCCCTGGTTGGTCATTCCAGCACCTCCGCCGAAGCCGCCGAAGGTTTGGATGGTTGGTCCGAGAACAACCGGTGGCTGGTTCAGTGTTGTGCCAGTGGTAAAGATCCACGGATTCGGTACACCTCCAGTGGTGGCCAGCGGAGTGCCGGTGAGGTTTGTTGCTCCGGAGATGGTGGCGGTGTACTGGGTGCTGGCTACGAGATTGTTGGTTGGAGTGAAGGTCGCAATGAAGTTGATGGCGTCGTAGGACACGGTTCCTGTTACGGGTGTCGCGCCGGGCCCTGTGACGGTGAAGGTGGAGGTTGTGATCGTCAGCGGGTTCATCGCTTCACTGAACGTTCCGCTGATGGATTGATTGAGAGCCACACCCGTGGCGCCGCTCATGGGTACCGTCGATACGAGTGTCGGAGGCGTTGTGTTAATAGTGGTGCCGGTGGTGAACGTCCAGACGTAGGTGGTGGCCAGTGCACTGCCGGATAGGCTGGTTACTCCGGTGGTGATGGTGGCAGTGTAAGTGGTGCTGGCTGTGAGATTTGCTGCGGGCGTGAAGGTCAACGTATCGCCAATCGCGGCGTAGGCGACGATGCCCGTTACATTGCCGCCTCCTGCAGCTTGCAGGGTGAAATTTGTTCCGTTGATGGTGTTCGGGTTCATCGGCTCACTGAACGTGGCGCTGACTGACTGATTCAAGGACACGTTGGTGGCGAGGTTTGCGGGGTCCGTCGAAATGACGGTGGGGTTTGAGTTGATGGACGCTGCTGCGGTGGTGAAGGTCCAGACGTAATTGCTGGCCATCGCAGTGCCTGACAAGCCCGTGACCCCGGTCGTGATCGTGGCCGTATATAAGGTGCTGTAGGCCAGATTGGCCGCTGGTGTGAATGTTGCGACGCTGCCCGATGGGCTGTAGGTGACGGCTCCGGTTACGGCAGTCGTCCCGGGACCCGTCAGCGTGAAGGTGGCGGAATCGATCGTGGCTGGAGCCATTGCCTCACTGAAGGTGGCAAGAACCGCACGGTTGACTGATACGTTGGTAGCGAGGTTGGCAGGTATGGTGGAGATGACTGTGGGGGTACCCGGCGCTGGAACGGTGATGAATCTCCACACGAAATTGCTGCCGAGCATCGTGCCATTTGCTCCAGCGACTCCGGTGGTAAGGGTGGCGGTGTAGAGGGTGCTGTGGGCCAGAGTTGCATTCGGCGTGAATGTGGCGACGCTGCCCGAGCAGGTAACTGCGCCTGCGACAGGGCTGGTGCCGGGACCCGTAACAATGAAGTTTGCTGCGGGAGAGGTGAGAGTTGTGCAGTTCAAGGGCTGGTTGAACGTCGCCATGAGCGTCTGTGTAACGGATACGCCCGTGGCTGCATTGATAGGAATGGTCGTCGCTACCGTGAGCGGTGGAACAACGGTCGTAAATGACCAGGTGTAATTGGATGCGAGGCCGATGGCTGCCGTGCTTTGAGCGCCGGTGGTGAGGGTGGCCGTATAACGGGTGTTGTACGCGAGAGGCGTGCCGGGGGTTAGAGTCGCAATGAAGCCTGCAGCGTTATAAGCTACCGTGCCGGAGATAGCTCCGCCGGGGCCCGTCAGGGTGAAGGTCGAGCCTGTGAGGGTGGCCGGATTCATTGCCTGGTTGAAGGTGGCGGAAAGGACCTGGTTGATCGGTACGCCAACTGCGCCCGGGGACGGAATCGTGGAGACGACCGTGGGTTGAGTCGCCGTGGTGAAGGTCCACATGTAGTTGCTGGCGGTCTGGACGCCGAGCGCGTTCGCGGCGCCGGTGGTGATGGTGGCGGTATAGAGGGTGTTGAGGGCGAGACTGCCGCTGGGCACGAAGGAGGCAATGGAACCAGAGGAGGAGTAGGTAACAGCGCCAGCGACCGGACCGCCGGGACCGGAGAGCGTGAAGGTTGAGGTATTGATGGTGGCGGAGTTCATGACTGCACTGAAGTTTGCAGTGACGGTTTGTGTGATGGGTACGTTGACAGCGCCAGGGGCGGGAGCGAGAGCTGTCGCTACAGGGGGAACAGAACTGACTGTTTCCTTACCGCATCCGAGGATGCCCACGATCAGTAATGCTGCCAGAAACCCAGTGATACGAAGCCCGTTCGTGCGCGTTTGCATTTGCTCTCCCTCATGCCCGGTGAGTCCTGTGGAGGGAGTAGCGCAGAGTTGCATTCCTTCTTGTGGTGAACATCGGTGATTAGCTTGATGTACGAATGTCGTTTGCAGTTGGCTTGCGCCAAAAAATAAAGGCATGGATTGGGGTGCGGGCAAATCTAAAGCGTTCGCTGAGGTATGGATTCCCGAAAAGGGAAAACTGGATGGGGCCGATGACGGGGAGGTTAGCTTGCGGTGTTCGGGTGGGCGCGATAGTCGAAGAAACGCTTGAGGCGGAGGAAGCGCTTTTCGTAGAGGTTGAAGGAGAGGTAGGCCGCGGTGAGGCTGAGGAGGAAGATCAGCAGGCCCGTGAGGAGGACGACAGCGGCTTTATTCGGGTGAGGTGAAGCGGAATCAGGGAGCGGATGGGCTCTTCCAGATAGGCGAAGAGGATGACGTGCAGGACGTAGATGCCATAGCTGTATTTGCCAAGCCAGCGCATGGACTTGATGGAGAAGAAGCTGCTGATGAGGCCGGGACGCAGGGTGATGGCGATGAGTCCAGCAGAAATGGCAGCCATGGCAGAATAGTTGGCTGCGAGGATGAACAGGAAGCTGGTTGATGTCTGCGTGACGAGACCGAAGGCGACGAGGGCGGTCATGAGCGCGGAGGCAAGAAGGCCCGCAGCGAAGAGCCAACGTCCAGCGCGGAGCGCATGGTCGTGAAGGTCGGTGCGAAGGAGCAGCGCGAGGGTAGCACCTGCGAGGAGCGAGTCCGCGCGGCAGAGGGTGTTGGTGTGGATCGTGAAGAAGTTGACGCCATGCAGTAACAGAGTGAACCGCAGGACAGGAGTGAGGAGCAGGGCTGCGCAGCAAAAGAGAAGAAGGCGGCGCTTCTTGCGGAGCAGAAAGACGGTGATGGGCCAAGCGAGATAAAACTGCTCTTCGATGGCGAGGGACCAGAAGTGGGAGAGCGGCAGAGGGGAGGGGCCTGCATAGCTGCGAATTTGTGGGGCGATCAGATTCGAGTTCTGTAGATAGAGAGCGAGGGACAGGAGTTCGCCATGGAAGTGGAGGCCAAGGACCAGGGCGGCGATGGCGAAGGCTGCGAGGACTCCGTAATAGAGGGGGAAGATGCGCAGGACTCGGCGTGCGTAGAACTTGCGAAAGAAGGCGGGGTCGGCGAGCGAGTCGTAGAGGATTCCGGTGATGAGGAAGCCGGAAAGGACGAAGAACAGATCGACACCATTGGCACCGAAGGCCAGGGTGTTGTGGATAGCCGCCTCAAGAGCAGAGTGTGGAGTGGCAGAGAACAGATGGGAGCCTGCAACTCCGAGGACAGCGAGGCCGCGGACGCCATCCAGGGCAGGGATATGCCGCGCGAAGGGGCCTGCTTCGGGCGCTGAGATGGTGGTGCTGCTGGTAGGCATCTTTGTCGATGGTATCGCAGGGACGTGGAGATGGACCAAGGGCCTGGATTGGGATTCGGATTATGTGTGATGCAGTTCAGGACATTTTGGAGATTCGGGGCGGCAATGAGGATACCGTTCGATTGAAGCTCAGTGGAAGATCTGGTTAGCTCCTGAATTTTTTACTAGCGCACTTTCGACGGCAGGCGTTAGATGGACACACCGATTTGTGTGGTGTGCTCAAGGCGATGAACCGACGAGAACTTTCTGCCGCGCGAGGACACCTATTGCCACTGGACGGGGTGAGGGGGTTGGCGATCCTGATGGTGATGGGTTGCCATGCTTTTGTGTCGAACTACGAATCGGCAGGTCGCTTTGCCAAGCTTATAGGGGAGTTTCTGCATTATGGGAACGCGGGGGTTGATTTATTCTTCGTGCTATCCGGTTTCCTGATCACGGGAATTCTGTACGATTCGCTCCAGGATGACGGGTACTTCCGGAAGTTTTATGCGCGTCGAGCATTGCGACTGTTTCCTCTCTACTATGGGGTGCTTTTGATTTGCTTCCTGTTGACGGGGCCGCTTCGTTTGCATTGGGGACATATGGGATGGCTGCTGATTCTGGATTTGCAGAACATTGACCCAATACAGATTGTGAAACATTCGCCCGGTCCGAATATCGTTCTGTCTCACTTCTGGTCGCTGGCTGTGGAGGAGCAGTTTTATCTGTTCTGGCCGCTTCTTGTGTATTCCGTACGCAGTTGGAAGGGACTGCTGCGCATGACACTGATCGCTTCGGCGGGAGCGCTGGTGTTGCGGTTGATGCTGGTGGGGCATGGAGCTTCGCCGCTGGCGATTCATGTGACGACAATCTGCCGGGCTGATTCCCTGATGCTTGGGGGAGCGCTGGCGATGCTGTACCGGTCGCAGAGTTGG
>DATCDL010000295.1:0-2906 GCA_036510715.1 Acidobacteriaceae bacterium | reverse complement strand
CGTCTATCTCACCTTCGATGTCGACGCCAACCAGAGCGGACAGCGGGCTGCAGAGCGACTGGCCCATCGCCTTGGCGCACACGGCATCATGGCCCTTCGCGTCCTGCTGCCACAGGGTTACGATCCCAACTCGTTCTTCGTCGGCGGTGGTGGGAGTGCGGAAGAGTTCCGGTCTCTCCTGGAGGCTGCCCAGCCATGAAGTTCCGCGTGATTCGTCAGCCAGCACCATCAGGCGCGCGCAGCCCCATGCGCGTGATCGAGCAGGATACCGGTCGGGAAGTGGCGTGGATCAATCAGTATCTAGACCGCGAGCATGTCCGCCGGCTGGCCGACAAATCCCTGTACAGCTACGCGCACAGCCTGCTGCACTTCGTGCGCTGGTGGGAGAGCGTTCATCACACTGGCGATATCTTCCAGCAAGATCTCACCGAATCGACTCTGCTCGATTACCTGCGCTACCAGTCCAGCCGGCAGCCTCCGCCGTCTGCCACCACCATCAACGATCGCGTCGCCTGTGCCGATCGTGCGATCCGCAATCAGTTCCCCGATGCTCCCTGTCAGGTGGCGCATGGCTTCCATAAGATTTACCTGCACCGCAGGCCGATGGGTCTGGGACGCCCCCGCTTCGAGCTCAGCAGGTTGCGCATCAAGGAACCACGGCTCAACATCGTTCCGCTCTCGGTCGATGAAGTGGCACGCTTCTGGTCCAGTTTTCGAAACGCCCGCGACCTGGCCATCGTCGGCCTGATGCTGATGCACGGGCTCCGCTCCGTCGAAGTCATGGCCTTGAATCGCGATGATGTGTTGTTATCCGAAGGGCAGCTTCGGGTGCGCGGCAAGGGGAACAAGCTACGCTTGCTGCCACTGGCGCCGGAAACTACGCAACTGATCGATCACTATCTGCGCGTAGAACGGCCCGATCCCTGCTCGGCAGCCTTATTCGTCGTGTTGAAAGGGCCCGCTCGTGGTCAACGCATAACACCGGCAGGTTTACGCTCCCTGTTCCGCCATCATCGCCGCACTACCGGCGTCCAACTGGCCAATCCGCACCGGTTTCGACACACCTTCGCCTCGGATATGGTGCGCGCCGGCATCAGCCTGCCCGCACTGATGCAGTTGATGGGGCATGCCGACATCGAGACCACCATGCACTATGTGAAGGTCTCGCCGCAGGACGTCTACCTGCAGTACGCCCGCGCGACAGCACAGTGCATCCATCCTCAACCGAGGATCCCGTGATGCGCTGGCGCCGGGCTCCACTCCAGCATCCGCTGGCGCCGCTCTTCGCGCATACGGTCGAGTCTCTGTGCACCGCACTCACCCCGTCCAGCAAGCGTAACTACAACATCGTGGTGCGCAGCTTCCTTGTCTATCTCGGCGCAGAATATCCAAAGATTACTCGTCTCGAACGACTGCACCGCGATCCTCATATCCTCGGATGGATGGCGCACCTGCGCGGCCAGACTCCGCCTCTGGCCACGGCCACCTGCATCGGACGCCTCTTTGCTCTGCGCACCATCTTCCATGAACTGGCTCGCACCAGCCATCTCCCTGAACTGGCTCACTTGCTGCTGCGCGAGGATATTCCGCGCTCGCCTCACACTCTGCCGCGGCCGCTCACCGCCGAGCAGGATCAACTCCTCCAGCAGGAGTTCATGCGTCGCAACGATCTTGGCGGAAATGTCTTCCTCCTGCTCCGCTCGACCGGCATGCGTATCGGCGAATGCGTCGACCTGTCCTATGACTGCCTGCGCGCCACAGGCCCCAACCAATGGCCATCCATGTTCCCCTCGGCAAACTCAAGACCGAGCGCATGGTACCCATCGATGCCTTCGGCCGTGATCTCGTCCAACGGCTGCGCTTCTTCCGCTCCCTGGATCCTCTGCCTGCCGATGGACGCCTTCTGGCGCGCCCTGGAAGCAAAGTGGCTCTGCTCGTTCCACTCCGCGACTACCTTCGTCAGGTCTGCCATTCCCTCGGACTCTCTACGCGTATCGTCCCCCACCAGTTCAGGCATACCTACGCCACCGAGATGCTTCGCTCAGGGGTCAGCTTCCCCGTCCTGATGAAACTACTCGGCCACGTCGATCCAGGTATGACCATGCGCTACGTCGATGTCGCCCTCACCGATCTCGAACGTGAGTTCCAGTTGGCTCGCTCCAAGCCTCGACATCTGGCTCCACAACCCAAAACATCGACCGCACCAGTTCGTACAGGCATCGATGGCCTCATCGACTCCTTAGTCGCCGCTCAGCACGTCATGGAGATGTTCCGCCGTTCTCTCCCTAACGGTAATGCGCGCAATCGTCTCCTCAGACTCTCCATCCGCCTCATCAAGATCCTGACCGAAATAAGAAAACTCCAGACCACCTGAATGAAAATGGGAAGCGATTGGCCGCTTATGGCCTGAACTCGCCAATTGAGATAGAAACTACTGGCCAACGGTGACACGTACCTACTAGGAGAGGCTCGACGAATGAGCGGAACTTTACTCCCCGCGCCTCCGTAAACAGAAGGAGTGGAGGGAGAGGAATGATACCAGGTCATGTGAAAGCCCGGCTTCAAATGGCGGTTCTTGCCACCGTCTTTGCCATGCCCTGTGCATCTTTGCCGATTGAGCGCAGCTTGGCAGCCCAAACTGGTGATCAAAAGGCAGGAGAGATTGCAGAGCGAATCGTCCAAGTTCAGACCAAAGATGATGTCGCCGATGCGGGAGCGCTCTTCACTCCGCTGAAGAACGACGCCAAACCAATCGCAGTAATTTGGATACATGGAGCGACTATTAATTTCTATTCTCCAACCTACCTTGCGATCAGCCGAGCCCTGGCAAATCACGGCTTCACCGTTGTTACTGGTAATACCCGGATGCACGATCTTGGGAATGACGAGGCATGGCCAGGAGGAAA
>DATCDL010000294.1:0-6684 GCA_036510715.1 Acidobacteriaceae bacterium | reverse complement strand
TTGCCAGCCAGCTGGAGGTTGCGTGGATCCTGAGTGCCGTTGAGCGCGCCCGTCGATGTATTGACGCTGTTGAATTCGGTGTGGTTAAGCGTGTTGAACGACTCGAACTTAAGCTGGAAACTAACCTTCTCGTAGATTTCGAAGGTTTTGTAGAGAGACGTGGTGAGGTTGAAGCGACCCGGCAATACCAGGGCGTCCTTGTTCCAGTTGCCGAAGCCCAGGTTAGTTCCGCCCGCCCAAACGGGGGTGATGTTGTTATTGATCCGGCTTGAGTCGAACCATTGAGTTACCGTCTTGGGGTATTTCAGTTTGCCACCGGGGGTCATATTCGGGTGGTTGGTGTAGCCGCCACCCAATCCAACCGGATCATAGGTAGAGTTCAAGTTGACCTGCTGAGGAATACCGGTCACCTTGGTGAGCGTTCCCGCAATCTGCCATCCGCCGGCGATGGACTGAAGAAGTCCCTGGCTGTGGTTGAAGATGGGCAGGTTGTAGACGTAGTTGGCGTTGAACATCTGACGGCGGTCGTAGTTGCCCGATCCCTTGTCATACTTGATGTACCAAGGGTTGTCCACGTTGTTGCGATCATTCGACTGGATGTCGATTTGATGCGAGTAGGTGTAATCGAGCTCGCCGCTCAGACCCCAGCGGTTCTGGATGCGAAGAGCGGTCTGGAGGCCGTTGTAGGTTCCAGTGGCCACATTTTCATCCTGGCTGATGCCCGCGTAGCCCGGGTATGAACGGTAGGCGTTCGAGCTGCCGAGGTTCTTGAAAGATGTCGCGGCATCCGTACCGTAATGACCGCTTCCGTCACCGGATACCTGACGAGCGTCAACGCAGGTCGCCGAAGGAACTGTGCAGGGGCCTGGCTCCGCACCGTTGGCAATATTCACCAAGCCAATGTCGGTTGGCATACTGTTGAGTGCGTTGTTGACAATGTTCTGATGCCATTGGAGGTTGCCAACGTACTGCGCAACCCAGATCATCGAGGGTGTGATCTCGCGCTGCACGCCGAGGCTGAACATGGCCACCGCGGGAGCTCTGTAAGTCTGGGCAAGGCTATCGCCCCCGCCTGCAAAGATCAGAGACGTCGGCGCGATCACATTGCCGGTGCTCCAGTTCTTCCCAGGCTGGCTGAAGTACGGGTTGCTAATGCTGAGCGAAGGATCATAGGGTGCGCTCGTGGCTACGCCGAAGATGTCGTTGCCCTGCAAGCGCTCAAAGAAGAGTCCCATGCCGCCGCGGAGAACGGTCTTGCCGTTTCCGTTGAGATCTTCAGAGAACCCGACGCGAGGTTGAAGTGTTCGGAAGTCGTTGGTGACAACGCCCCTCGGATAGCCGTTTACGCCGGCAAGGTTGGTGCCGTTGATGTATGCAGGGATCCCGGCGTAGGTATACAGAGTCGGGCTGGCCGAGCTGATGGTTCCGTCTGCGTTCCAGACGGGAGCATAGCTCGCGGATGTCTGGTAAGTGCTTTGATTGAAGTTGCCAAGGAGGTTCTGGCGCTCCCATGCGTGCGGCAGGGCGTCGTAACGGAGGCCCAACTGCAAACTCAAGCGGGGGGTAATGTGCCAGTTGTCCTGGGCGTAGACCGAGGGTGTCTGGTTGACGTAGTGGCGAATCGGCGCAGTCTGATTCTGATTGTAGCTGCCGGGCAAGCCCATAAGCACATCCATCAGAGTGTCGCCCGACAACTGGCCAAAGCTGTAGTTGCCTTGCGCATCGCCATAGAGCATCTGGTTCTTGGTGTAGCGGTTGTAGCTGAAGCCGAACTTGAACTGATGCTTGCCCGTGGTGTAGGAGACGTCCACCTTGGGAGAATAGTCCTGGGCCGCATTGTGGTAGGGTTCGGTGGCCGTATCTTCCGATTTTCCGCCGCCCAGGGTGCTACCGAAGCTCATGCCAGGCCAGATCTTCCGGCCGACGGTATAAGCCGTCACAACCGGAGAAACGGTCCAGGAAGACGGCAGGAAGGTGTTCGCGCTGGGCTTAATGTCGGCTCCGTTGCCGTCATAGTTCATGCTGACTTCCAGCAGCAGGTTGGGCCTGATGACGCCCGTCAACTTGGCGGTAGCGCTGTGCGCGGGCGAGGAGAGAATACTGGTGAGGGTATTGTAATTGCATCCGCACCAGCCAAGTTCAGGATTGCCATAGTTCTGATTCTGATGGTCGCCGATGTAGTGAACCAGGAGCGCCCACTTATCGTTGAAGTTGTAATCGCCGCGGACGACGGTGTCTTCCACACTTTGCGGGAGCGGTACGCTGGCCACGTTGTAGTCCGTGGTTCCAACGTTCGGCGCAGGGAGAATGCCCGCAGTGAGGTAAATAACCGCGTTGGGATCAAACAGCGACTGAGGAATCACGTTGCTAGGGAAAGGGTGCCCAGGGACCAGACCCAATGGCGCCAACTTGTTGAGGTAGTAGTCCGAGGTGAGGTCGACGTTTGGAACCACCAGGCCGGTAATCCCAGAAGTGCCGGCATACGTGGGGAGCACGTACGGCAGACCGGTTACCCCGCCGACGGTTTTGATGTTCGCGGCGCTCGGAACATCCAATGGGTCGATCGTGGCGTTATTGCTGCTAGCCACGGCGGACGTCTTGCGCCACTCCTGGTTAAAGAAGAAGAAACCCTTGTTCTTGTTGGTGTTGTAGACATTTGGAAAGTAGATCGGGCCGCCGACATTGAAGCCGTAGATGTTGTAATGCGTTGCCGGCCGTTGATTGTGGGCGCCGTTGTACTTGTTGAAGAATGAGTTGGCGTTGTAGGCGGTGGCGCGATTAAATTCCCACGCCGAGCCGTGGAAGGACCTCGTGCCGCTCTTCAGCGACATGCTGATGGTGGCGCCCGAGGAGATGCCGTAGTCAGGCGGATAGTTCGAGGTCATCATCGTGAACTCGGCAATAGCGTCCTGTGAAGGCTGAACCTGCGTGCCGCCGCCGCCGCCGCGGTCAGCCGACTCGCCGCCGTCGATCAGCCAGATATTATGGGCTTCGCGCAGGCCGTTGAATTCGATATTAAAGTTGGCGCCAAACGCTCCGAGCGAGTTGTTGTCCGGAAGCTGAGAGCTTGCGCCCATGCCAAGAGCGGCCAGGTTCACGATGTTGCGGTTCTCGGTCGCGAGGGAGGTGATATCTTCTGCAGTGATCAGGGTGCTGACCACGTTCGAGTCGGTCTGGATGGTCAAGGCGTCAGCTTCCACTGTGACCGTCGTCGACTCGGAGCCAATGGTCAGCGCGACGTCGTTGCGGAACGTTCCCGAGACGTTGACCACGATGCCATCCTTGGCATACTCCTTAAAACCCTTGGCCGAAACCTTCAGGTTGTAATTGCCGGGGTTCAACCCGTTGAAGTCGTACAAGCCGGTTGATCCGCTGGTGGTTGCGCGCGTATACGCGGTGGCCGGATCGGTGAGCACAACACTCGCCTCCGGAACGACCGCCCCGGTTGTGTCAGTCACGGTGCCGGTCAACTCTGAGTTGGCTTGAGCGAATGCCCGGATGCCCCCGAATGTAAGGAGCAACGCGAGCACGATGAGCCAGGTACTTGACTTCCTCATTAATGCCTCCAAATGGAAATAATGTTCTGCTCTGCTGGCATTACAGGCAAGCCTAGACGGCCTACCTGCTTGCGTTGAACACACTAGAGGCCCCGGAACTTAATTGTCAAGAAAAATCTTGGCTGAATTAGGCGTTTAAGCAGGGGGCGCGCGCAGATTTTCCGCCGCGGGGGTGGTTAAGTATCCTCATCCCTTTGTTGGAGATGGGCTTACACCATTTGGCCCCCCATGCTCTGGGTGGGCAACAAGGGTACCTTAAATCACATTCCGGTAAATCGCTTCACTGAAACACCAGGTAAATCGCTTCGCCAAGCGGGCAGCATGCGTCCTCGTCGGGTAGCGCCGCCGGGGGCGAAACGCTCCCTGTGGGCACTCCTTGCTGGGCCTCTGGAGTGACGGAAATGGCAGGTGTTGGCGGTGCTCATGTATGCTCTCCCTGTATACGGCTTTGCTCTCAGTACGGCCAGCATTGAGGCTTTCGGCATCTATAATGGGCGGTTCTTTGGCCGATTCTGGGGCCGCAGGCATTAGTGCATTTTCAGCCTCTGAGACGATTAGAGGGGCGTAGTGGGTCCATGGTTAAGGCGATTGATTCCGGTCTCGCATTTGCATCCGGTACGCGGTATTGGATGGCTGGGAGAGACAAACCTCGTCGGCGGTCTTCGAGAGCAACCTGGGCAGTTCTGGCGCTGGCTCTGATCCCAATTCCCAGGGTGAGCGCTCAGCAGACCTCTTCGGCTGCAACCGTGCCGTCGACACGGCAGCAGCCGGAAGGAACCGAACAGCCCATCAGTGGAATGGCCAATGCCGGTCCTCAGACGGCTCAATACGATAGCGAGCACCGGCCGATCACTGCGGGAGGCTTCGTCAAGAGCGGGCCGATCATATTTCAGGACGTGGCGGCGACGGCCGGGTTGACGAAGTGGCATCACACCGCGGGGACGCGGGAAAAAAGGCTGATTCTGGACGCGAAGGGGCCGGGCGTGTGCCTGCTCGACTACGACAACGACGGCTGGCTCGACATCTACCTGGTGAACGGCTCCACCTACGATGCGCTAGCGGGCAACGCCGAGCCGCCGCGCGCCGCACTGTTTCATAACAATCATGATGGAACATTCACAGATGTGACGGAAAGCGCGGGTGTTGCAAACGGACGTTGGGGGATGGGATGCGCGGTTGCAGACTACGACAACGACGGCTGGCCCGACCTCTACGTGACCAACTACGGGAAGAACCGGCTCTATCACAACAACCATGACGGAACGTTCACCGACGTGGCCGAAAAGGCCGGCGTAACCATCGGGATGTGGTCGACCGGCGCGACATTCGGAGATTATGACGGCGACGGGCGCCTGGACCTGTTCGTGGCTGGTTACCTCAAAATTAATCTCGACGATCCTCCCATTTCTGGAGCGAAATCCGTCGGCTACGGCGTGTGCCAGTACCGCGCCGTGCAGGTAATGTGCGGGCCTCGAGGTCTGCCGGGCGAGCACGACCATCTCTTCCACAACAATGGAGACGGAACTTTCACCGACGTGAGCAAGAAGCTGGGCGTCGATGATCCAGCCGGGTACTACGGCCTCGGCGCATTGTTTGCTGATGTGAATAACGATGGCAAACCGGACCTGCTGGTCGCAAACGATACAACTCCGAACTACCTATACATCAACAGGGGAGATGGAACCTTCGCCGAGGAGGGCTACCAGCGCGGCTACGCGCTGAACAAAGACGGCCGCGAAATTTCCAATATGGGAATCGCGGTGGGGGATTACGAAAACAACGGCCATCTATCAATTGTGAACACCGATTTTGCCGACGATTACAATGTGCTCTTCCAGAATGATGGAAGCGGGTATTTCACGGATGTCAGTTCGAGTGCCGGGATTGCCGAGTCCTCAATTCCCTTCGTCGGCTTTGGCGACGGTTTTCTCGACTACGACAACGACGGATGGAAGGACCTTCTGATCGTGAATGGCCACGTCTATCCGCAGGCGGACCAGCACCCGGAATGGGGGCAGAGCTACGCGCAACGGATGCTTCTCTATCACAATCTGCACAATGGGAAGTTTGAGCTGGTGCCTGCGGTTGAGGGGACTGGCCTTTCCGTGCTCACCGTCGGACGCGGCGCTGCATTTGGCGACATCTTCAACGACGGCAAGATCGACGTAGTCGTCAACGGCATGGACGGGGTTCCCGTCCTGCTGCGCAACGTCAATCCCGACCATCATCACTGGGTGGAGCTGAAACTTGTTGGTGGACCCAAGAGTCCTCGCGACGCAGTTGGAGCAACCGTCTACCTGAAGGCGGCCGGTATGCGCCAGCGCGGCGATGTCCTGAGCGGCGGGAGCTATCTGTCCTCGAACGACATGCGCGTTCACTTCGGCTTGGGCGATGCGACATCAGTCGATGGGATCGAGATCCATTGGCCGAGCGGCAAGATTGAACAACTCAAGATCGGATCGGTGGACCGCATCTTCACAGTTGAAGAAGGAAAGGGCGTAATTGGCGAGTTCTGTAATCACTGCGCGCCGAGCAGTCAGCAATCGCCGAGTAAGAAATGAACCGGAGTAGGTATTGAATGTTGGGGTCGTTGCCGACGGTGCGACATGCGACCCCGCCAAAACAAAATATTCTATGCATGGTGACGAATCTTCGCCCCAAAGGCCCCTCTCTCACGTTGCGAAAGCTCTAACGCGCTGATACATCAGCGCTCATTCCAGCCGAATGCGTTCTCAAAATGGAAAAATTCCGGCGTCGCTCCCGGCAAGAGATATACGCTGACGACGTCAAAGCGCACTTGCGGAGCGGTTTCGCCAGGCAGCTGGCGCACGTATTGGCGAGCCAGGCGGCGCAGCACTTTGCGTTTGTGTCCGTCGATCGCTGCCTCGGCAGGCGCCATATCATGCGCCGTACGCGTCTTCACCTCGACAAAACAAAGCAGCGGCCCCTGCCACGCAATCAAATCCAGATCTCCGGGCAAATTTCCGCCCGCCCACCGATGCGCCACCACAATATAGTCCTTGCGCTGCAGGTACGTACGGGCGGCATCCTCGCCTTCGATTCCTGTGAGTAAATGTGCTGCCTGGTCCCGTGCCCCGTCCCCTGCCCGCTCCCCTAGCTGGTCCGA
>DATCDL010000293.1:0-3644 GCA_036510715.1 Acidobacteriaceae bacterium | reverse complement strand
TTACAGCGGCGGTGCTGTCGATCCCGATGATTCCGCTGTGGGCGTGGAGCCATTCGGCGGTGCTGCTGGCGGTGGGCGGGTTCCTGATGCAGTTCATGGTGCAGGGCGCGTGGGGCGTGATCCCGGTGCACCTGAATGAGATGTCGCCGCCGGCGGTGCGGGCGATCTTTCCGGGGCTGGCGTACCAGTTGGGGAATGTGTTGTCGTCGCGCAATAGTGTGCTGCAGGCAGCGGCGGCGACGAAGTATTTTGGCGGACGGTTTGCGCCGGTATTGGCGATTACGGTGGTGATCGTTGCAGTGGTGGTGATGCTGGTGACCGCTTTGAGTGGCGAGGCGAAGGGAGCGGATTTGTCCACGGTGTGAGGGGTTGGTTCGGTCTAACATTGGAGAGGGAGAAATCACATGTCCACGCCTGTTGCTGATGCGGCGAAACTGGTTGCCGCGCAGCCCTATCTGATTGAGCAGGACTGGGCGGCGTATACGCCGGAGCAGCATGCAATCTGGTCGGAGCTGGTGACGAGGCGGATGCCGCAACTAGAGGAGCATGCCTGCGCTGCGTATCTGGATGGATTTAAGCAGATCGGGCTGCAGGTGGATCGGCTGCCGGAGTTGGCCAAGGTGAGTGCGCGGCTGCAGCCTCGCACGGGATGGAACTCGACGGCGGTGAGTGGATTTCTGCCAGCGGAAGCGTTCTTCGAGATGCTGGCGGCGAGGAAGTTCCCAACGACGACGTGGATTCGCAGCAGGGATGCGATGCAATATACGCCGGAGCCGGATATCTTTCACGACGTGTTTGGGCATGTGCCGATGCATGCGCATCCGGTGTTCGCGGACTTCCTGGAGCACTACGGGAAGGTGTGCGCGGGTCTGAAGAGCGCGGAGTCGCTGGAGCGGATGGGACGGCTGTTCTGGTTCACGGTGGAGTTCGGTGTGATTCGCGAAGCGGGGAAGATCAAGGTGTATGGGAGTGGGCTGATCTCGTCGCATGGTGAGTGCACGCATGTGGTGGAGGGGGGATCGGGCGTGGAGGTGCGGGAGTTCGACCTGGAACGAGTGCTGGAAGAGAAGGTCGATACAGGGAATATGCAGAAGGTGTTGTATGCGATAGAGAGCTTCGAGCAGATCTATGAGGCGGCGAAAGAGACTGAGTCGCGACTGCGAGCGTAGGGTGCCCCCGCCGTCGAATTTAAATCTGGCGGTCGACTGATCTCGCGCAACTGATCGCGCAACACAGGCTGCTCTTCGTGGAAGAGTCGGCGTGCGCATGGATCTCATTACGCCAACGCAGCATGTTTTTAGATCCCTTACTGTCCACTATCTGTCCACATAGCCAGCCGAAGTGAACAGTATGGCCAGCAAGACATACTCCGAGCGCGTCAACATCATCAAGTGCGTCAGGGCTGCCAAAGGTTGGCGCTTTGCTCCGGTCGTAAAGCGTCCCAACGGCAGCATTCACTGGGATCATTCCATCGGCTACCAGGGCCAGACCGAGGCTATCCAACAAGCTGCTCCGAAGGTCCTGGCCACGACCTGCCGCAGGGTCACGTTCATGCACTATGTGCACGAGTTACAGAAAAAGAAGAACCGCAGTAAGTTCAGCGGCATTACCGATGGTCACGCAGACTGTATGGCGACCATCGTCCGTCTAGTCTCGGCTCAAGCAATATGAGCCCTGAGCGACTCCCGAAAAGGCCTCATCTTTTCGGAGCGGACAAGATCTTGGAAGTTCAGCTCCGGTGCGCCCGCCAGCGAGAAAGGCCCGCCAGTTCGTTCTCCGCCTGCAACTTAGCGATAGCTGTACGCACCGACATCGTACTGTACTGCTGGCGTATGGCGGATTGAATCAAAGTCATCGGTAACGACTTTATTGACCAGTGGAGAGCCTCGTTGGATCGCCCCGCTTCCCGGTGCAAGGTGAAAGTCGCATGATGCGGCCTCCTTGAAGGCCGGGTCTGCGATGACTGGCATCGAGTCGAATCCTGGTTTGCCTGTCCCGCCAAAGTAAAGATTATTGGTAAACACTGCAAAGGCGGTTGGCTTGTCGGGGGCTGCATCGCCGCCAATATAGGGTCTGTGCGGGCTGGGAACGAAAATGTTGTTGCGGACATCCAGCGCATGAAGCTCCAAGGTGCTGTCGATCACGATAGCACCGTAATGGCCGCCTGCCAGGCTGGCCGCTGCATAAAACGTGTTGTTGTAGACCCTCGCACCCACGAGGGAAGGGGAGTTGATACGCAGGCCAGCCATGCCGCAATAGGCGAGAACGTTATCGAACGCCGTAAGGTCTCGTCCGGAGTTATCGACAAAGTTGATGCAGTACTTGGCTACGTGGTCGACCCAGTTGTGGCTGAAGGTGAGAGCGTTCGTCACAAAGGAGCCGGTTGCCGATTCGCCTCCGTACACCTGGAAGCCGCTGCCTCCAGGCACATCGTGAATGTAGTTGTAGTCGATGCGGTACGAACCCGGGCCATCAATATAGATACCGTGATTCTGCAATCCTGGGTCTGGGGCGTCGATATCGTGTACCGTGTTGCCCAGGATGACGACATCGAGCCCGTCCCCCGCGATCCCGCCGGAGCGTGCTGTGGCATGGGCCGTGGATGCGGAACGGTACCGACGTTGCTCGGCAGTCCGTCAGTGACGCCATCCGCGAGGGGCTGCTCAACAATGCCGAGGCAAGCATCCTTCGGAGATCGATCACCAGGACTTTATTTGCACCCTCACTATCAACCAACGGAAGGCAGGAGAAGGCGCCGTCGGGCCGGTGCGCGGTGGAACTTGTAGTGCCAACAATTCGAGGACTTGCCGCGATGGGATTGCGCGTTCAGTCACCCATTCGATGCCTCAATCTGAGTGAGCAGATTGCCCAAAAGCCGCAGCAGCCATAGGTGTGTTCGCTGAACGCGCCACCCATGACTTTCCGCCGACTGTTCAGATCGCAGCGGAGTGGCGGGCGGAGCTTGAAGTGCTGGCGAAGGAACTTGGCTACCCGACAACTTCGGCGTCGGAGATCGAGGGAAGATTTAGCGCCTTCGTGGAGTCACTGACGAACGCATAGGTCGATTCGTCTTGGTTTCGCGAGGTATAATTACCAACGAAGCGGGAGTAGCTCAATGGTAGAGTAGCGGCTTCCCAAGCCGTTGGTTGCGGGTTCGATCCCCGTCTCCCGCTCCAGATTTTCAAGCAGGAAAACCTGCAGCTTTCCAAATGTGGACAGTAGGGAAAGTAAGGTTTTTTCGTCGTTTTTCCCTCTGTACTTGGACCCATGAGAAGAAGACATTCTTCTCATGAGAGCGCCTCACCCGGAGCGGAAGCGTCGGTCAAGGCCGTGCGATTTTGCGGGCGTGCCGAAGCCGGTTCGCTCAGGATCAACCACGCCGTATGACGTGGCGACGTTCGCATAGCAGGCCATTTCCATTCTCAAAGTCCCCAACCATGGGCAGGCCATTCAGGATGATTTGTGTAGCGGCCTGTCGGGCCTGCCGGAGTGGATGCGGGTAATTGTGGGCGACCTGTTCCAGCAGGTTAGTGCAGGAGTGCCGCCGGCGGCAGAGAAAGCGAAGCCCACAAGGTTGCTATGCCAGCACTTCGAGTCTGTGTTTCTCCACCACAAACAAAAGTTTCAAAGCCATTCCGCTCGGC
>DATCDL010000292.1:0-14887 GCA_036510715.1 Acidobacteriaceae bacterium | reverse complement strand
GTAAGCGCGTGGTATTGGCCGTGTGTACAGGGTGGATGTGTTCCGAGATGATGGCATCATGTCGGAAGCAACGCGTGCAGGTGGGTTATCGTTACGGTCTCCACGTCGGAGACGGAGTGCTGAGGAGCGGCGGCTGATTGTGGAGGAGACGCTGGAAGCAGGCGCTTCGGTCGCTCGAGTGGCGATGAAGCACGGCGTGAACGCCAACCAGGTATTCAAGTGGCGACGCTTGTATGAGGCTGGCCGTCTTGGACCGCGAGCGACGCGTGACATACAGTTGCTGCCGGTTCGAGTCGCTGAGGAACAAGAGGCTTCCAGACCGGAGGAACCGGGTGGAACTCCTGTAGCGCGCTCGACCTCGATGCATATTGAACTGCCGGGGAGTGCTCGGATCCGTCTGGAAGGTAACGTCGATGCGGCGATGGTGCGTGCTGTGCTCAAGAGTCTGCGCTCATGATTGGGCTTCCGGCAGGAACACGGATCTGGATCGCGGCCGGTGTGACCGACATGCGTCGTGGCTTTCATGGGCTCAGCGCCCAGGTGCAGACGGTGCTTGAGCAGCAGCCGCTCTCCGGCCATGTCTTCGTCTTCCGTGGCCGCCGCGGGGACATTGTGAAGGTCCTCTGGTTTGATGGCGACGGTCTCTGCCTGCTGGCCAAGCGGCTCGAGCGCGGACGTTTTGTCTGGCCGCAGGCGAGCACCGGAACCGTCTCGCTCACGCGTGCACAGCTCTCGATGCTGCTGGAAGGCATCGATTGGAGAGCGCCTGCACGAACAGCAGAGCGAGTGATGAGCGTGTAGGTATTTTCTCTGCATCCATAGAGCTTTTCCTCTTTTAAATGGCCGGCATTTATGCCATACTTCGCTCATGTCCGCCGTCCACAGCCTGCCAGATCTCGATACCCTGGATCATGCTGCGCTGAAGGTGCTGTTGCTATCACAACAAGAGAAGTACACCGCAACGCTCACCTCGCGCACCAGCGAGATCGAACGTCTGGTGCTGCTGGTCGAGAAGCTCCAGCGCATGCTCTTCGGCAGGAAGAGTGAGAAGGTCCTCCGTCAGATCGAGCAACTGGAACTGCAACTGGAAGAGTTACAAGCAGCCACCGCGATCGAGGAACACGCCGCCTCGTCGGTCGCTCGGCCCATCACGGCCAAGCCCTTCCGCAGGCCACTGCCCGAGCATCTGCCACGTGAGATCCATACCCATATGCCGGACCATGAGGCCTGCCCGGACTGCGGTGGCAGGCTACGCGTCCTGGGCGAAGATGTCGCCGAGATGCTGGAGCACGTGCGTGCCTGCTTCAAGGTCATCCGCCACGTGCGTCCGAAGATGAGCTGTGATGCCTGCGACCGGATCGTGCAGGCACCGGCGCCATCACGACCCATCGATCGTGGCCTCGCAGGCCCTGGGCTGCTGGCTCATGTGCTGGTCTCGAAGTATGCCGACCACGTCCCGCTATATCGACAGTCGGAGATCTACTCTCGCGAAGGCGTCGATCTCGATCGCTCGACGCTGGCTGGATGGGTCGGCGCCACCAGCGAGTTGCTGGCTCCCCTGGTCGAGGCGGTCCGTGCTCACGTGCTGTCAGCGAGCAAGCTGCACGCCGACGACACGCCTGTCCCCGTGCTTGCTCCTGGCAACGGGCGAACGAAGATCGGGCGGCTCTGGACCTATGTCCGGGATGACCGACCCTCCGGCGATACGAGCGCTCCAGCCGTATGGTTCGCCTACTCGCCCGATCGTAAGGGAGAGAACCCACGGCAGCACCTGAAGCACTACAAGGGCGCTCTGCAAGCCGACGCCTTCGCAGGCTTCCAGCAACTTTATGAAGGAGGAACGATCAACGAAGTCGCGTGTTGGGCTCATGCCCGGCGCAAGTTCCACGAGATCCATATCGCGCATGCTTCACCGACGACTGCAGAGGCGATCGAACGCATCGCCGCCCTCTACACCATCGAAGCCGAGATCCGAGGCAGCACGCCCGAGATGCGCCGATCGGTTCGTCAGGCACGAGCAAAACCACTGCTCGACAGTATGCGCACATGGATGGAAGACACGCTGGCCAAGCTCTCGCGCAAGTCCGATACGGCGGCGGCGATCCGCTATGCCACTTCACGCTGGCAGGCCCTCACCCGCTATGTCGACGACGGCCATCTCGAGATCGACAACAACGCCGCCGAACGCGCGTTGCGCGTCGTCGCGCTTGGAGGAAAGAACTACCTCTTCTGCGGATCGAACGCGGGCGGAGAACGCGCAGCCGCCATCTACTCGCTGCTCGGATCAGCCAAGCTCAACGGTCTCGATCCGGAACTCTATCTCCATCAAGTGCTCGAACGCATCGCCGACCACCCCATCACCAGGATCGCGGATCTGCTGCCGTGGAACCTCACCCTCGCCAGGACAGAGGACACACCTAAATAGGTGTCCACCTATTTTTAGGTGGACACTTATCCTAGCCTCACACTCATAGGGACGGTTCAGACCAAGCGCTTACTCATCAACTGCTAAACGTTCGGAATCTTCGACCCGCTTTTGACAATAGTTGCGCGAAACTGCACATTCTTCTTTCGGCTTCGCGCCACAATTACGACATTCTACCGAAGACGGATCCCGACGCAGGCTGGCTCACGGGTCTCATCATCAAGGGTTCCGGCTTCGGCGGCCACATGGACATGGTCATCGGCCTCATCGGTGTCGTCATCGGCCGAGCCATCTTCCGGGCACTCGGCTACGGCGGCCCCGGCGAGCACGGCCTAATCGTCAGCATCCTCATCCCCACCGTGGGAGCCATCATCCTCACCTACCTCGTCCACCTCGTTACCGGCAAACGCCCCCCAACCCTCTAGCTCCGAAACTCCCGCCATCCGCGCAGCACCCGCCAGTCCCCACTCATGGAATCTTTCTTTCGTCATGAGTGGGCGACCCCACAATCAGGGCAGACATGCTAACGGTTGAATGACCTACCGCAAGCGTCACTTTTGAGTGAAAACATCAGTTACGCCAGTTATCCTGACGCATGACTAATCCGTCAAAGTCCCCGCCGTCGATGTCGAGTTGGTAATGCTGCCCCTGTCCTTGAGCGATTGCTTGGAAGATAACTCGCAGCGAGCGGGCGGTACGACCCTGTTTGCCGATGAGCTTGCCCTTGTCCGGTCCTTGGGCAACCTTGATCCGAATAATAGTTGATCCATCTGGCGAAAGCCTGGATGAGACGTGGACAGCATCCTTATTGCTCACAATGGCTCGCACGATCAAAGACATAAGGACGCAGACTTCTGCGATTTGAGACTCGGCAACGGCCATGTCATTAGTTTACGGCTACAGCTCCTTTATCGCTTGAGGTTCTATCCTCCACGACGGAATAGCTTGATGGCTGTGGTCTCTTCTACAGCTTCGCCAAAAATGTCATCACTGCCGGATCATCTTTCCAATGAACCCTTCGTTTCTTTGGACTCAACAATGTGAGGGTGCCACAAAAACGTTCGGGGGTCATTTTTAGATAACTCTCGGAAGAGACCAGATCGGCCATTCCCATGTATCCGGCCAACGCGGGGAGCAAGCGGTTCAAATCCGAACCTGCTTCGACCCATGCGGCTACGCGGTGGACTGCGAACGTGTTTCTCAAATCCTGGAACCTTGGGTTATCAGTGAAGCCGTCTCTGCGTCTCACTCCGGCGCTTTGACAGAGCCGCGCAAATGCGTGGGAGACATGGGTTGCTGACAGAGACTTACCCTCCTTAGTAACGAATAGGTGGTCGTCTGCCTTCTTTGCCCCAAAGCGCCATTGCGAAAAGGAGGTGAGTATATCGCATAGCTCGGATCCGACTGGGATGGTTCTTGTTTCTCGCAACCGCGGGTTGCAGAGCTGGAGTATTCTTTTTCGAAGCTGTAAGTCTTTGTGTTTGAGCGCCCGCACTTCTCCAGGGCTCGCGCCAGTCGCATAAGCAACGATCACGAGGGTCTGTAATGTCCTATAGTCTATCGCACAATTCCACCGGGACTGGCTTGAAGGGGCGCTTGCAAGAATAGTGCGCAGTTCGGAACGGGTGAACACATAAGGGAGAAACCTGGTGAGGGATTTCGCTTTCCGTGGAGGCATCGGCAGCGGCGATATCTCGCCTCTGACGATCCAATAGTCAAGGAAACGTTCGAGGAGACAAAACCTAATTTGCCAAGCACCAGGAAATTTGTCGAAGTATGCAAGATAGCGTGCGAGGTCCAACGTGGACAAAGCCCGCATCTGAATATCGCCAACCCTTTCGAGAAACTCTCGAAACGACTGTTGCCCCGTCCTGAAAACCAGTCCTTCGTTTTTCTTGTGGGCAACATATTTCTCAATGCCCTCGGATAAATTCATAACAAGCCCCCAAGACTTACAGACGCTACATCTTTGAGAGATTGGGGAGAGCATTTCGCGTACACGCTTACTGAAGATAGGTCCCGATGTCCCAGAAAATCAGCTATT
The DNA here is from genome assembly GCA_036510715.1 of Acidobacteriaceae bacterium. Taxonomy (GTDB): domain Bacteria; phylum Acidobacteriota; class Terriglobia; order Terriglobales; family Acidobacteriaceae; genus Granulicella. The sequence goes on along the minus strand of DATCDL010000292.1, from coordinate 10,418 downwards.
TCTGCCAAAGACACGCCCTTGCGCAGAAGTTCCGTCGCGCACGAGCGACGCAGTGAGTGTGCGCCCATGGATGGTGCCTGGATTTTCAAGCGCTTCATTCTGTCCCTGATGATGTCGCCAATAGAAGCCACACAGATCCGGCGATAGGGAGGGGATAGAGTCACGAAAAGGGATTTGTTAGAGCACCGTGGGCGGCAACTCTGAAGGTATGCCAAAATTGCTTCGCCCACTTCAAATTGAAGAGGGAACCGCTGAGCCACTCGGGATTTTGCGCGCCTAATGGTGACGGTTTCTTCGGTCCAATCGAAATCGTCCAGATTGAGATTTGCTACTTCGCTCGCGCGCAAGGCATATATCGCACAAAGCGACATGATGGCACGGGCCCTAATGTCGGCATACCCATAGCCGCACCCATCGAGTAGCTTTCGAACATCTTTCCAGCGAGGGCCTCTAGTTTGTGAGTCGTATCGAGGAACCCGAGGACTTTTTATGGTCATAGACAGTCTTGGCGGCGTCCATACATGGCTTTCTGTAAATCTCAGAAAATATCGAAGAGCCACACAGACAGAAGCTAAGCTGCGTGGCTTATATCCAGCCGAACGTTTGGAGTCGATGAACCGATTAACGTCGATCATCGAAAGTTGGGAGAGTCTAGGCTGGAATACCTCCGTCATTGCCAGGAAGAGACTTGCCCAACGAAAGTACAGCATTGCAGTCGATGGGGAACGTGTAAGGTTCACGTACGTTAGATACAGAGAAAGAATATCGCCGTACGGTTTGGGTACATCGATCTTTGGAGCCAAGGATCGGTGGAATCGGAGCCAATTCATAGCGACTCTGCGGAACTCTCGCACAGATATTTCCCCTGCGGGCTTCCGGAGAGATGCAGTAGGGTCTGCCAACCATCGTCCTCCTGCGACATCAATCTCCGAACTCTCCACCAACCGCAGACTCGATAGATCCAGGACTCTGATTACATGAAGCAATGCCGCCGCAACTTGGCGTACCCTCTTTTGGCTGCTACCTTGATGCATCAAGCACATCAGATACTGCTCTCGCTCCTGAAGCAGAGGCGCGTTCAAGTGGCGCTCGCGGGTGCCGTTTCGACTAAATAACCGCTCAATCAATCTGGGCCTCAGTCAGCGGGCATAAAACGACAGATCTGGCGTATGTGCGCGGCCTGACAGCGCACGCGATTAATTATTCATAAGGCGGCACTAGGCCTGGGAGTTGATCTTCAACTTTGGCCTAGTATCGTACTGACCATTTCTAGTGACTCGATCACCTTCGGCATCCGCTTCCTTCCGGCACACATCTCCGGTCGCGCGAAGGAAGGCAACCCATGGGTGGAGCGTGAGCGAAGACGCGTCCATCAGACGACCCAGAGCTCATCAACACGAAAGTACCCAGAGAGGCTGTAGGTCGGCGAGCTTCTGAAGCGGGCACCGACCTTGTCTAGCCGAGCCTTCATCATAATCTATTGCCCAGTTGCTCGTCGCTTTGTAGGCTGTAATAGCTGCATACCTTCGTCGCGGAGCCTAGAATCTAAGCTATGCACCATGTCTTCAAGCGCTTCAGCATTACGACCGGGTTTTTGCTAATGCTGATCCTATTGCTCGCGAACGTCATGGTCACGCGACGTCAGGTGGACGTTCAGACTCGAGATCAGGCATGGGTTGCACACACTCAGCAGATTCTCTACCAAATCAGTCTGATTCAATCGCTTTTGACGAATGCCGAGACAGGGGAACACGCCTATGTCTACACCGGTGATCCGGACTATTTGATCCAATACGATCTGGCTGTCGCACAACTTGAGCCAAACGTTACGGAGTTGGCGCGGTTGACCGAGGACAGCTCCCAAGAACAAGCACGCATTGCCACTCTGCGCACGCTCGTTCACAAGAAAATACACCTGCTTTCCCACACCATTTTGCTGTTTCAGTCGGGAAATCCTGACCAAGCCAAAAACATGGTCGTGTCGGAGCACGGGCGTCTCCTGATGACCGACATCAGTAAACAGATGAACGAGGTGGCGCGGGAGGAGACTTCTCTCCACGCTGCCCGGACAGCGACGTATCAACTGAGCATTGGGCGAACGATCGCTTCGATCTATGTCACCGGCGGTGTCGTAGCGCTGGGCCTGGTCTTACTCGCTTATTACATCTTCCGCCAGATCGATATCCGCGATCGCCATGCGCGGGAGATGAACGAGCGCGAGGAGTGGTTCCATTCGGTACTCACCAGTCTCGGAGACGCCGTCATCACGACGGATAAGCGCGGGAGAGTTACTTTCATCAATCCGATCGCCGAGCGTCTCATGGGTATCAAGCTTTCGGAGGCGAAGGGACAACTCGTCGAGAGAGTGTTCCCCATCTTCGATGAGTCCACGCTCCAACCCATGGAGAACTCGGCGACGAAGGTGATGGAGCGAGGTCACGCCATCGGCCCTGGTAGCGATGCCGTTCTGCAAAGGAGCGACGGTCATCTGATTCCGATCAAAGACAATGCCGCTCCAATCGTCAATAGCCGCGATAAACTCCTCGGCACAGTCCTCGTCTTCCGTGATGCAACCCTCGAGCGCCAGGTACAGGAACTTCTCCGCAGGACAGAGCGGATCGCCGCCTCAGCCAGGTTTACAGCGACCGTCTCTCAAGAGGTAGATGAACCTTTGACGAAGGTCGGCGACCTCATCTATATCGTGAAATTGAGCGAGGGCGTGTCGACGGACGCAACCAGCCTGCTCACCCTGGCCGAAGGGCACCTCGAGCGCGTCTCGCATATCACCAGAGAGATTCTCGGTTTTTATCGCGACTCCGCTCCTCCAAGTATGGTGGATGTATCCATCCTGATCGGTTCTGTGCTCAAGACTTTTTCCAATCGATTCCGCGAGAAGGATATCGTGATTGAGCAGGACCTTCAGAGCTGTCCGCCCGTAAACGGGCTTCCCGGGGAGCTCAATCAAGCCATCGCCAATCTCATCTCGAATGCTGCCGATGCTGCCCCATTTGGCGGCAGGATCCGGGTAGCCTTGTCATGCCTCACCAACGAGAAAGGCCAAGTCGCGATGATAAGCATTCAAGACAATGGTCCAGGCATTGCCCCAGAAAATAGAGATCGTATTTTCGAACCGTTCTTCTCGACCAAGAAAGACGTTGGCTATGGCCTTGGCCTGTGGACCGCCAAGGAAATTGTGGAGAGACACGGCGGCAGCATCCACGTGCAATTTGAGAATGGGCCCGCCTCACCGGGCGCTGTCTTCGATATCTTTTTACCCATTGTTGCGGCTGTTGGGCCTTTCGCGTCAGATACTTCGATCCAGCATTTGCACGATAGCTGATCAAGACACTACGTTCTGGAGCAGTATCACAGTTCGCTTCGGCCAACAATGTGTGCTAAATTGATCATGTTCCAGCATTCAACTCCAGCAGAGCGGTACGGAGAAAAACCTTGTCTTACACTCAGTCTTGCCTTGACAGGCAAGCGGTCGATTGTGACCGCAAACATCAGTCATCTTGTAGATTCGATGTCATAGGGATCTTCCCTCAAGTTTGGTGCAGCCTTCTGGAATGCGTTTGCACCCTTGATTGAACTTCGCAAGGATCCCCTAGAAACCTACCTCTCGCAATTTGGTAATGACGCCCCTCCCTTTGGAGTGCGAAGCACGCAAACTTATGTGCCCCATGTAAATGCAGTTCAGGTCATTTCTCGCCTGCGCGGCGGGGCGCAGAGTCGCTTGATCTTATGTGATGATCGCAATCTATGGGTAGTCAAATTCAGGAACAACCCACAGCATCTTAGAGTTCTTGCCAATGAACTGATCGCAACCCGGATGGCGGAATCGATCGGTCTTGCGGTACCGGTGTCTGGGATCGTCGATGTCAGCGAAGCTCTCATCGAAAAGAGCCCCGGATTGTGCGTCGACCACGGACCGGGAGGGCGCGAGGACTGTTCCAGCGGCCTACAATTCGGAAGCCAATTCGTCGGCGGAATGATGCCCCAGCAAGTTGTCGAATCTCTCCTCGATGAGCAACTCTTGAGCGTCCGTAATCTGGAGCAGTTCGCGGGCATCCTGGCGTTCGATAAATGGACGGGGAACTGCGACGGGCGTCAAGCCGTCTACCGGAGAAAAGGAAGAGAACGGGGCTACAGCGCCGTATTCATCGACCAGGGCTACTGCTTCAACATGGGCGAATGGAATTTCCCGGATGCTCCACTCAAAGGGGTGTTCGCACGGGGAGGCGTCTACTCCGCTGTGACTGGCTGGGAGAGCTTTGAGCCGTGGCTCAGCCGTATCGAGCAGTTCGACCCCCAGGTCCTGTGGCAAATTGCCGAGGCCGTTCCACCGGAATGGTATGGCGGTGATCCCCTTAAACTCGAAATTTTGGTAGAGACATTGTTGCGCAGGCGATCTCGCGTGAGAGAACTTATCGGCCAGTTCCGGCGATCAGATCGAGTGCCGTTTCCCCGCTGGAAGCACGACCTCTTTCTATGCCGGGTTGCAGAAACTCCTAGCCACGAAGTTGTACTTCAATCCCTTCAGTGCTGAATTAATTCACCTACGTTCCTACAATGCAAGCGCTGATCTTAGCTTCTTGCTTCTCTATTAGGTTTGGTTGGTCTCCCTTGTCCTCACATAACTCAACTCTCGATGGATCCAGGAGCGTAGACCTCTTGTGGGGTTCACCGTCTCAATGCTTGGCTGATGTATGGAGAACCGACATGAACTGAAGATCACGACAGCGGTGCCGATAGAACAGGTATGTTATTCGACAATTTGTTCTCGCCCTCTTGGTCGATTTAGAGGCATGACTATTCGGTATCGCGTCCCCCCTCTCGCCCAGCCATTGGTTCGAATCGATCGAGAAGTTCGATTTAGCAGCACGTGGGTCTACGAGCACTTTGCTATGTGCAAGCAAGGGTATCTCTGTTTCGCGCGTGTTCGCACTCGGTCAATCCAAAGGACCTCGAAGTTGTCCAGTTTCGGTCGCGATGTGCGCGGACTCCTATTAGCTCAACGAACATTCGGATCCATCAACATGTAGTCCGGGAGAACAACCCTGTTGAAGAGGCTTACCAAAATGAAAATCTATTCCTTTGCGCTTTCAGTGCTTTCTATAGCGATTGCGTCGCCTGCGTTTGCCACCGTTCTTATCAGTGCTCCCTATAACGGCGAAGCTGTTGGTTCCGATGTTCAATTTGTGGCCACCGCTAATACGGTGACGTGCTCCAAGGGCGTCGCCAGCATGGGCATCTATGTCGACAACAAGTTAGAATATGTGGCGAACGGCATTCACCTGAATACCTCCATTCCACTTGCTGGCGGGAAACACAATATCGCGGTACAGGAATGGGATTTTTGCGGCGGCGCAACCCTTGCGCGATTAGCTCTGACGGTCAACACCATGGATGTTGTGGGGGTGACGTTACCGCTCAGCGGAAGCACGGTCAGTTCGCCTACTTCGTATTTAGCAACAGCGACTTCGAGTTGTGCCAAGGGCGTCGCGGCGATGGGCGTCTATGTCAACAACCAACTGATGTACGAGGTGGCAGGGGCAAGCCTGAATACATCGCTGCCGCTGAGCGCCGGAGCACAGAACACGGTCGTCCAGGAGTGGGACAACTGCGGTGGTAGCTCGACCAAAACGGTTCCCGTTACGGTCGGGGGATCCAATGCTAAAACCATCTCCGACGTGCAAGCACTCAGCGGATGGAATCAGTGGGGAGAGCTGGCGCCGGCTTACGGTATCTGCAACTCTCCCTGCAATGGCGAAGTGAACTACTCGATGGTCCAGCACAACAGCGCTGTATCGCTCAGCGGTAACTCAACCCAGTTCAATCTGGGCGGAACCACCCCTTACTCCGACGTCTTATTCTCGAATCCGGTGATTGGCCAGGGGAACCTGCAGGGTCTGAATGACCCTAACCACCTCATCCTTCCAACCCTGCATAACTTTACGCTCGACAGCTATGCCTACGTGACGAATCTCTCGGTCACGCAGTCGCTGGAGTTCGATGTGAATTGGTATATGAATGGCGTCGGGATGGAGTGGGGAACGCAGTGCAATCATCTCGCCGACGGAGCCTGGGATGTCTGGGACAACGTCAATGCCAAATGGTTCTCCTCCGGCGTTCCCTGCGTCCTGAACAACGCCGCTTGGAACCATGTGGTTCTGCGGGTTCAGCGCGAGCCAAACAATGATCTGCTCTACCAGACCATTACGGTGAATGGCGTAGTCAAGAACATTAACATCACGGTGGCTCCGTTTCCGGTTCCCTCGGGCTGGTATGGCATGACAGTCAACTACCAGATGGACGGCAACAACAAGCAGACTGCGTACACGACCTACCTGGACAAGGCGAACTTCACCTATTGGTAGACCGGGACGTATAACCAAACTTCGGTGCGTCGGGGTGTCCTTATTCCAAAGAACGATCGATTTTCCTACACCAATCGATGACACAGCGCCCCTTGTCGAGAATCCCGGGATTCACAACGACTTCCTAGTAACCGTCGAAGGGCCCCACACAGACATGTCTTCATTTCTTAAACTCTCGGATTATCGGAAATCCGAAGCTGTCGAGGTCGAACTAGACCATGCGCTCCGTCGAAGCCCAAGAAATACGGCGTTTGATCGGGTTCAATCCAGGTTACAAAATGCGTGCCTGTGAGGGGCTCCGCTTTTCTGTGCCAAGGTCAGAGTTAGCCTTCGACTGTTTGACCCGACCCGCTTATCTAAGCCAGAAGTCGTCGGAGATTTCGGCTTGCGTGGTCCGGTTCGGCCCGTCATGACGGGCGGATTTGCAGTTACTGTAGCTCAAGTCAGTGCCTCAAGCAAGGGCGTTGAGAGGTGTCGCGATGCGTGGTCCGGAGCTAGCTCCGGAACACGCATCGCGGCGGCAAGGGCACAGGTAGCGGCGAACTCCGCCGGTGTGCGGTCGTCCAGCGCCGAGTGCGGGCGCTGGTGGTTGTAGTCGCGCCGCCAGAGATACAGCTTCCGACGAGCGTTGGCCAACCGTCAGCCTGGCAAACTATTGCCACACTCTGGATATTCTCCTCCCGAAATTTCTGCGAGTCAGCACAGCACTCCAATCCTCGCTGAGCCATCGTGCGAGGCTGCGGTTTTGAGAGTGGTGCGTATGTCAAACTCCCGGCACGAAACAGCGCCGCCGGGAATCAATCGGCTCTCCCGGCTTTGGTGGACGAAGAGCGTCGCAAGCAGAATCGCAGTGACCCATTAGAGATCGAACTTGAACAGGCGTATGCGCTCCTTTCCAGAGAGGAAGAAGGAATGTACGCTTAGACACTCTTACGGGATCGGCATCCGGAGCTCCTGGCACCGCGCCTCCAGTCAGAAGCTGATGGAGGTCGTCCATGGCTGGAACAGACCTGTGGAATATTGAGCATGGCCTCCACGCGACAGAGAGATTGTGAGAACGTTGCGGGGTACCTTGGCCTGACCAAGGATGAAGCGGCCTCAATTGTTGATCGTGCTACTGAAGTTTGCGCCCTGAAGTCCTCAGGATCAGACAAGCATCTGCACAAAATAACGAACGTTGGAGAGCCAGACGAATCGGTTATGGATCTCGTTTCCCCGACCATACCGCTGATCGCGGCGCTAAAGCTGGCCGGCGAATTCGCGCCGAAGATTGGAAAATTCAGCGAGAAGAATGAGGACGCGCCGCCCTTGCTGGACCACTTCTGCCGTAACGTCCAGCCGGATCCGGCTGGGCTTGTCTTCCACCTCAGCGAGTCCTGCCCCCCGGATGGCCAAAATCTCGCCCTGCGATACCGTCGTCTTCTCACGGGCTTGGGTATCTCTGAAGCAGACCTTTGGTTTGAAGCATGCGACGGCACCTGTTCTAAATTTCCGCGCGGGGGCTGGTATCGGAGCTGGGGGCTGCGCCCTCGGCCAACATGCAGGATCATCAACCGGCACGGGAAAAGGCACAGGCAGTCGCGCCAGGCGAGTGGCTGTCGATCACGCTGAGGGCTGCGTGCAGAGATGGTGAGGGAGAATTCAACCAGTCATTTTTCGATGGCTTCCGGTTCGCGATGCTGCTTGCAGGCATTCGCTTCGGTAAGCCTTCGCAGGCGTGATCCTTAACGTAAATGAAACATTGCGCGCAATGTTTCCGACACGTCCACACTTAATTCGTTCCCAAAATGAGCCTCTGGATCAAGAATGTCCTCGTGATGACTCCAGATTATCCCTCCCGCGCAACATTGCGCATGTGAATTCCGGATCCGGGCGATCTCGTGTATGTTGCACAAAAACGATCAGTTACACTCAACGCTTGGTTGAGTGTTTTCGGTGAGATGGAACGGAAGAGTGGCTTGGCCACGGTTCACCAAGTACTACCCTTGAGAATTACATATTCGTAATGGTCTCCCTGCTTTCGGCATATTTGTCGGAGTCTAAATTGATGCAGCCTGAGCCCAAGCTTGTCGCTATTTGCTGCGGCATTGCAGATTCGACTTGGAGATCTAGGTCAACGCGGGGCCAGCATGCGCTGCCCGTCAAGCTGTGGCGAGACCGATTTCCAGGGTTAATGGCAGCGCCGGTGGCGGTGTCGGCGAAATCAAAGGAGCCCTCCTCAGGCGCTACGGCAGATTGGGTCGGCCGAACCTGGGAATATCTCTACCGTGTGGCGACCGGGAATGAGGGCCACAATTCGCTCGTAAAGCGGTATGGCTTTGACGAAAAGACGGCAAATGAGATGAGCGCAAGAGCGAAGTATCTGGCCGGCCTGCGCTTTCCTCGTGGCGGGTTCCGGCACCACATGGTGCAATTAGAACCGGAGTCAGCGAATCCCGAACCTAAGAGACGGCTGAATTGCCCCTGCGTCCACGCGGTTCCCGACACGAAATGGCCGACCAACTGGCGACAGCTTTGCTCAAGATGTGCCACAACGACCACCAGAAGTCCCTGCAAAACGCCCTCTCTATGTATGTACAAAACGTGGATCGAGAAAACTTCGTGCGCTTTTCTGACCTGTCCCGTACCAATGATGTGCGAAAATCTGTGTACTTCATGGGCGAGTTCGGCTTCCCGAAACGCAATCTACAATTTGTGAGCGGGGATTCGGAACAGGGCTCAGGCGACGCGAAATCGTGGAAGAGGGAGCACCGGGCAAGCGTTGGTGCCTGCCCCCGCGGAGGGGATTTCGGGCCGAGAACGGCGATTTCAATCCGACCAAGCAAGAAATTGAATTCGAGGATTTCGATCAGCGGCGCCGTGTTCCGATTCTTAATGACCATGGCGTTCACCGCTTTTGGCGATCTTCCGGATGGATCCGATCCCGGGACCCTCATTGATTTAGATCCGGATGACGCGATGGCACGCGGTCGTTGCTGATCATCCTGGCTGGAATCGCGACATGTCTTGGCGTTCTGAACAGGCGCAATAAATGTACTCAGGTTGGGTAAGCGGCCCAAAATACTAAAACCGTAACAGCCTCTAAAGGTATCAAGTGCCCGAAATCGGAGAGCCTCAAAAAGGTAGCAAGTGCCAAGTTAGCGGCGCTTGCCCTGGTGTTAAGTCGCGCATTTTCAGTGGATGCGAGGGCAACTCTCAGGTGGTATTCCCGACTCTTCAAGAGCGGTGTCTACAGAGGGACTGGCATTGCTGGTCGGCATCTTAGTGGATGGTATCGACGCAAGGGAGGCGCATGGAACCGCAGTGCAGACAATTGATAGACTCAACGCATTGGCGAACGCACCGAACTCTAAGACAACGCCCGAACATCTCGTCGCTCGCGGACACCTATTGCCTTTGGATGGGGTGAGGGGGCTCGCGATTCTGATGGTGATATGCAGCCATGCGTTCGAATCGAACTATCAAACAGCTGGTCCTGTCGTTCGCCTCATGGGTGAGGTGCTGCGTTTTGGAGTCGTCGGCGTCGATCTATTTTTTGTGTTGTCTGGACTTTTGATTACGGGAATTCTGTACGATTCGCTTAGGGATCATGGGTACTTTCGGAAGTTCTATGTGCGGCGCGCGTTACGCATCTTTCCGCTCTATTACGGCGTGCTTTTCGTCTGCTTGCTGCTGACGGGGCCTCTGCATTTGCATTGGGGCAATATGGGATGGCTGCTGGTGCTTTACTTGCAGAATTTGCGGCCGATTGAAATCGCAACTTTTTCGCCGGGCTCTCATGTTGCTCTGTATCACTTCTGGTCGCTGGCCGTGGAGGAGCAGTTTTATCTAGTTTGGCCTGCTGTTGTCTTCTTTGTGCGCACGAAAAAGGGACTGCTGCGCATGACGTTGTTTGCATCGGCGGGAGCGCTGGTGTTGCGGTTGATGCTGGTGGGGCATGGAGCTTCGCCGCTGGCGATTCATGTGACGACAATCTGCCGGGCTGATTCCCTGATGCTTGGGGGAGCGCTGGCGATGCTGTACCGGTCGCAGAGTTGG
>DATCDL010000291.1:0-8547 GCA_036510715.1 Acidobacteriaceae bacterium | reverse complement strand
CCCCCAGGAAGATGGCGGCGGTCACTTGTACCCAAAGACTGCGATAGAAGGGTTTGCGCTCGAAGACAGTGGGAGTGATCGCTGTTCTCATCGTCACTTCCCTCGGCGTTGCTTGCCAGGGGTGAGGGCGTAAGAGCTATACTTGCGGTCATCGTCGGCGAAGCTCGTTCTGCTGACGCGGGTCGCCCTTACTGGATTTTCCTGATGATGCGCTGCATTGAGCACAGGCGCCCCTTTCTTCAACTCGACTTGCATGGTTGCTCGTGCCTATAATGACCGCCCAGCGACGGATTCCCTTTTCTGGTCAAATGTGACCCTAGATGGGGATCGGATGAAAGTCTTTTGAGAAGTGCGAAAAAAAGATAAAGGAATTCTTAATCGCGATGTCCCATACGATCAGTCACTTATACGAGTTCGGGAGCTTCAGCCTGGATCCCGGCCAGAGGCTTCTGCTGCGACAGGGCAGGCACGTTGCTGTGACTCCCAAAGCGTTCGACCTGCTCGTACTGATGGTGGAGAACAATGGACAGCTACTTTCGAAAGACAGGTTGATGAGCGCTCTCTGGCCGGGCGTTTCGGTGGAGGAAGGCAACCTGGCCGTAGCGGTTTCGCACTTGAGAAGGATCTTGGGGGACGATCGCGGGAAGCATGAATACATTGAGACGGTATCGAAACAGGGATACCGGTTTGTGGCGGAGGTGGTGGAGAGGTCGGAGGCACCGGTCGAATCCGTCGAATCCATTGAGCCCATTGAGACGCAGGTAAAAATTGAAGCGGCATACCCCGTGGAGACCACTTCGGGCTCCTACGCGACGTGGTCGAAGTTGATTGCTGAGCGGAGATGGCTGGCCGGCTCCGTGATTGCGCTCGTTGGGCTGCTGATCGTGGCCGGATGGCTGGGTAACCGGCATTTGAAGATCGCGTCGGCGACGGATCGTCCGATACGATCGCTTGCCGTGCTGCCCTTCGAGACGATTGGAGGCTCGGCTTCCGATGAGTATCTTGGCCTGGGAACGGCCGACGCACTGATTACGAGACTGTCGAATACAGGCAAGATTCTGGTCCGGCCCACCAGCGCGATTGAGAAATACCGGAACAGCTCGATCAGCGCGGACGGCGCCGGAAAGGAACAACAGGTCGACGCGATCATCAATGGACGAATCCAGCGCGAGGGCAATCGCGTGCGGATGACGGTACAGATGGTTCGGGTAGCGGATGGGACTCAGATGTGGGCGCAGACGTTCGATGAGGAATTTACGAATATCTTCAATCTCGAGGATGAGGTTTCCGAACGCGTCGCACGTTCCATCCGGCTGCAGTTGAATGACAAGGAAGAGAAGAGATTTACAAAGAGGCCCACCGAAAACGCGGAGGCCTACGATGCATTCGTCCGAGGCAGGTACTACTGGAACAAACGAACCAACGAAGGAATGCTGAAGGGGCTGGACTATTTCCGCGAGGCTATCCGGCTCGATCCAAACTATGCGGAGGCCTATGAAGGTGTGGCGGATTCTTATGCCGCGCTGGGACTCTATGCGGCTATTCCTCCGAATGAGGCGTTTCCGGCAGCGCGGGCTGCCGCCAACAAGGCACTCCAGATGAACGACGATCTGGCGGACGCACATGCCACCCTCGGACTGATCGACTTCTACTACGACTGGAATGGTCCTGCGGCGCAGAACGAGTTTCAGCAGGCCTTCGATGTAAACCCCAATTATGCGATGGCGCATTCCTGGAACGCCGAAAGCCTGGCCGCGATGGGGCGCTTTCCTGAGGCGCTGGCGGAGGCACAGCGCGCGGTAGAAGAAGATCCGCTGTCCTCGATTGTGAACAGCAATGCCGGCTGGACCTTCTGTCTCGCAGGTCACTATGAAGAGGCCATCGAGACCCTGCATAAGGCGATCGACATCGATCCAAGTTTTCCTCGGACTCACTTCCGGCTCGGTGACGTTTATGAGACAAGGGGTTTATACGACCAGGCGATCTCAGAGTTCACGCAGGCCGTACAGCTCTCAGGAGGCGATGTCTACTACACCGCAAATCTCGGGCATGCCTATGCCATGGCCGGGAGGACAAGGGAAGCACATCAGATCCTCAATTTGCTCCTGCATCGATCGGACCATAAGTATGTGCCGGCGTTTGCCGTGGCGCTGATCTACGCAGGCCTGAAGGATAACGACCAGGCACTGGGGTGGCTGGAAAAGGCATCTACGGACCATTCCACGTCCATGGCCTACCTGAAGGTGGATCCGTCGCTACGTGGTCTAAGCTCTGATCCAAGGTTCTCCAAGCTTTTGCTCCATGAGAATTTTTAGGAACTTGTTGAACTTCAGATCGCTGGAGGAAGAAGGCCAGGGATCAGAGACACGGGTTTTCTGATATCCGATTGAATCGTCTCTCGTGCGAGCGTTGATGCGGATTTGCGCTGCATCGTGGAGATTGCATTAACATACCGCCTCACAACGATAGTGTTTCACTCTCGGAATCGATCTCCCGACTACTTCATGATGACCAGCTTCTCGGTCGGAATCTTGCTGATCTCCGCCTGGTCCAGATTGAGGTGCGCCTCAACCATCTCCGGAGGCAGATGTCTCAGCCAATTATTGAGTGAGAAATCCAAGAACCTATCCGCGCGGATCAGCTCCAGGAAGACGAGGTCGGTGTCGCCGGTGTTCTCGATATAGTGCCCGGACATCGATGGAACGAAGCCGACATCATTGGCGCTGAAATCCTGGGTGCGGCCGTTGCCCGGCGCTCCGAAGACGGTCATGCGGCCCTTACCCGCAATGTAGAACTGCCACTCGGAGCCGTTGGGATGCCAGTGCAACTCACGCAGGCCTCCGGGCTTCAGCGTCACAAACCCTGCGGCAATCGTGGTGGACGGAGGGAAGTTGCGCGAGTCCACAATGCGCACTTCGCCAGCGGCATTGGCTTTGGTCGGAGCCATATCCTTCATCTTAAACGCGTAGTTGACGGTGGACTGCACGGACGGTCCGCCGACCGCAGCCTTGTCCTCTGCAAGGGACTTGGGAAGCGGCGCCGGAAAGATGAACAGCTCCTTGGTGGGAAGCTTTGCGATCGCGTCGGCCCCTACGCCGAAGTTCTTCTCCATCACGTCATGGGGTATGCGCTGCACCCATTCGGACAGCAGGAACGTGTCCTCCTCCGAGAACATTCCTGAATCGAACACCAGCAGAAATTCGCACCCGTCCGGACCTAGTCCTTGGATCGAATGTGGGTAGCCGGCGGGGAAGAACCACAGATCGTCCTTGCCCACGTCATCGATGAAGACCGTGCCGTCGGGATTGAGGACGGTGATGCGGGCCGTGCCGTAGAGCATCATGGCCCACTCCCCTGCCGTGTGCCAATGTAACTCGCGGAAGCTGCCCGCGCCGAGCCGCATGTTGACGCCCGCTACATCCTTCGACTGCGGCAGCTCGCGCTGCGTCACCTCGCGCGTCCAACCGCCCGGCTGCACCCGCTTGTGGGCGATATTGAAGGAGTACCAGATGGCCCCGAGATCCCCGTGGTCCGTGCGCGGCGGATCGTCGGTGCTGGGATTCTCGGCGATCAACAGCGGATTGCTCTGCCCGGGATCACTCAACAGCGGGTAGTTGGCCTTCTGCTGGCCTTGCGCGCTTTGCGAAATGCCCACCAGCGCAGCGGTCGCCAGCGCAGTCGAGCCTGCACCGAGAAAATTCCGTCGAGACCATCCGAGCCCGAATGGCCCCTCATTCTTTGTGCTACCCATAAAGCCTATCTCCTCGTTGAACGAATGCTGCGGTCGAACCTGCGGTCTTCCGCCGAAGTGCCTCCTCCTCCGGGCCGACGCTCCTCGCGCTATCCCTCGACGTGATCCAGCTGGGGAGGCATGTCCAGATAGCAGTGCAACACATGCCAGAACTGTCGCCGGTTGATGCCCAGGGCAACCGCGTGGGATGCTCCCGGAAGCATGACGAATTCACGGTCCGGCACGGGCAGCTTTTGGAAAAATGCGAGCAGGTCGTCCTCGGACGCGATACCGTCAAACTCTCCTCGCACGATGAGCACGGGCATGGGCAGCCGGGTGGGATCGACCATCGGCAGATGGGTCGTCATGTCGAGATAGGTGCCGGTGGGAACGCTGTCTCCAAACTTCATCTCAGCGTCGGCCATGGCATCTGCGACCGCCGGGTCGGAGGTGCCGGGCTTGTCGCGGGTGAAGATGCTGCGGATCATCTCCCGGTCCCGCGGACGCGTGTTGTGGGTCCTGTAGTAGTCATCCTTCAGAGCGCGTTTGGCCAGCGTGGACGAGCCCTTTCCGGTCCACGTAAATCCTGAGAACGCCAGCCGGCGAACCCGCTGCGGCTCCTCCATGGCGAACACTCCGGCACGCAGCGCACCGCCCGACTCGCCATAGAGGTGGAAACTCTGCTGTCCAGTCTCCTTCGAAACCACCAGGGCGGCGGCCTTCAAATCCTCTGCGCCGTCGGCGACATTGGAGTTGCCTGCGCTCTTTGAAGACCTGCCGTAGCCCTCGAAGTCCATCGTCCAGACATCGTACCCATAGCGCGCGAACACATCCATGAAGGAGAACTCTCCGTGGCCCGGAACGCTGAGGTCGAACGTCGATCGCGACGAGACCGAGGAGCCGTGACAAAGGAACAGGATGGGACGCTGAGAGCTTCCCGCCGTGGGTTCACCCACGCACTTGCGGTAGAGATAGAGATTGATGTCTCCCCGCTTCGCCCAGTACTCGGAGGCGTGAACCGGCGCAGAGTCGGACGCTTGCGGCTCGGCCGTCTGCCCCAGGGCATCGTGCTCCGCGGCCAGCCCTCCCACACCCGCAGCAAGCGCGAGAGCTGACTGCCCGAGGAAGCCGCGTCGAGAGAGTTGAAAATCGTTGCTCATGGCGAAGTACCGTTTCCCTCTTTTACAACAGGTTACACATTGCGTCGCCGGAGAAAATTGCAGCCCCCTGAACCAGGAGGGCTGCGTGGAGGATCGCGACAAGGATGCGGGCTCATTCACGTGGTGCCTGAACTTGCCCGCAGCATGGAGGGTTAGAGGGTTAGAGGGTTGGATGGTTAGAAGGTCAGCTTTACCGCCAACTGGATCTGCCGGTTGCTCAAGGTGGTCTGCGTGATCTGTCCAGCGAACGGCACAGGAGTGGTTGAGCCAGAACCATCATAGAGCGTGAAGTTCGAGGCAGGCACATCGAGATTCGGGTGGTTGAGCAAGTTGTAGACTTCCAGACGGAGTTGCAGATCCGCATCCTTCGCAATCCAGGAGACTTTGTTGTTTTTGAACGCCGTGAAGGCAACGCTGTCTTCGCCGGGCCCGGTCAACTCGTTGCGTCCCGCATTTCCCATGCGATTGATCGGGTCGGGAAAGGCGAAGCACTTGAAGTTGATGTAGGCGTTTGGATCGCCGGTAGTGAGGTTCTTGTCGCAGCCATTGCCTTTCAGCCTGTCCGGGAAGTCGAACGCACCCGGCCCGACCGCGTTGGTGCCCAGAGGGTCGCCGCCGATGACTACGCTGAAGGGCATCCCCGCGGATCCCGTGAAAATGCCGCCCAACTGCCAACCGTTGGTGACGATCTTTGCGAGCACATTTGAGAAACTCGTACCCGGCAAGTTCCAGGTTCCGTTGATCGACAGGGTCTGCCCGACATTCGTGTCGCAAGGCCCGCGATGGGTCGAGGGCGCTGTGTACAGATCGAGATTCAGCGATTGTCGATACTGGTCGGAGGCCGCCGATCCCG
This sequence comes from Acidobacteriaceae bacterium, assembly GCA_036510715.1. Lineage (GTDB taxonomy): Bacteria > Acidobacteriota > Terriglobia > Terriglobales > Acidobacteriaceae > Granulicella. The sequence goes on along the minus strand of DATCDL010000291.1, from coordinate 2,804 downwards.
ATGAGGTGTCGATGCACCGTGACCATGTGTAGGAGGCCTGACCCTCGAAGCCATGCCACACCGATTCAGTCAGCTGCGTCTCCAACCCATCGAAGTAGTTGCTCCCGTTCCACCTGGCGTCGAGTACCTGTGCGGCGTTTGGGTTCTGGATGGCACCGCTGAGGTATGGCTGGCAGTTTCCGGCGGCAGTACAGGTCGGATTTGGTCCCGGCCAGTAGTATTCGTTGGACGCGGTGTCATGGTAGACCGGGAGTGCGATGTTGCCGTTGTCGGTCTGGTACCAGTTGTGCTTTCCTCTCGAACCCACGTACGCAACCATCAGGGTGGTATGTGAATCAAGCGCACGCTGAATGTTCAGGTTGTACATCATGTCGTAGTTGCGAGGTGGATCGTACTGCAGCACGTAGTAGTTCCGGGCGATGGGACTGTTTGCGGCGATGTTGTAGACGCCTCCCGGAAACGACCCTGCCGGTGCAACGGCACCCACATCCTGCGAAAAGGGATACACGGCATCCAGGCCACTGCCCATCTCGACGATGTATGGCAGATTGTCGTAGATGCCAAACGCTCCGCGCACGGACGTCTTGCCGTCCTTGAATGGATCCCATGCGAAACCGACCCGAGGTTCCACGTTTCCGAAGGTGGGATTCTTAATGTATGGGTTGCCGAGGAACGGCTCCGGTCCCACGGTGCCGTCTGCATTCATGGGTCCGGCTCCATTCGTTAGCGTTCGCAAATTGGAGAATCTCCCATTGATCTCGTAGGGGACACTGGCGATCTCATACCGCAGCCCAAGGTTGAAGGTCAGGTTTGGCGTGGCCCGAAGATCGTCCTGGATGTAGGCGCCGAAGATGGTCTGGCGCACATTGCGGGGAGTAAGAGCCACCGGCAACGTCGAGTTGAACTGCACAGCCTGGCCCCCGGTGGCCAAATTTCCGTTGGTCAGGAACGATTCAAGGGTGGGATATTGAAACTGGCCCCCCGGAAAGTCGGCATCCTTCTGATTGTCCTGGATACGCTCGAGGGCAAAACCCATGGTGAAGTTGTTGATGCCCGCGGTGTGAGAGAAATCGTCGGCAGCCTGGAAAGAATTCCAATGGAAGAGGAGTGGATTGGCCGCGCTGACGCCTCCGGTGAAGGCGGTCAGGCCAGGAACAATGACAATTCCGGGCGAGTCTGTGGGCTGAAAGCTATATTGTGATGTTCCAGCGGCCGCCAACGGATTGACCGCCGTCGCCGAATACGGCGAGCCGGCATTGTCCCGGTTGAAGCCGATGTGCATGGTGTTCACCGTGTTGGAGTTGAAGATATGGGTCTCAAGAATCGAAACCGTCTGGCGGATAGTCTTGCTGAAGATCAACACATTGTTGAACTCGTCCGGTGAACTGCTTGGAGACGCATCGTACATATAGACGCCAGCGACGCTGTCCTTAGTTGAAAAGGTATGATCCAGCTTGCCGATGATGTAGTTCTCCGTGGTGAGCTGGGGCAGCGGTATGTTAAAGCTCCCGATATCCGGCGTGTCCGACGATGATGTCGTGTTGGGCAATGGATAGAACGCATTGATGAAAGCTAGAACCGCGGGATCCACGGAGGGGCACGGGTCGCTGTACCCTGAACAGGATGTACCGTTGCGCGCCGCCGCCGTGGGAACCTGTTGCAGGACCGAAGTTGTCAGGTTCTGGCGTACACCCTCGTAATCCGCGAAGAAGAAGGTCTTGTCCTTCTGGATGGGACCGCCGAACGATGCTCCATACTGGTTGCGGGTGAACGAGTTCTTCGGACCATTGGCAACGGTGTTGAAGTAGTCGCGGGCATCCAACATGTCGTTGCGGTAGAACTCATACACGCTGCCGTGGAACTTATTCGTTCCGGAGCGGGTGACGGCGCTGATGACGCCGCCAGAGGTGCGGCCATACTGCGCCGTCGGGTTGGTGGTGATGACATTGAATTCCTGTAGCGCGTCGACCCCCAGGTTGCCGCCGAGCACGCTGCCCGGACCGGCATTGGAATAGTCGTTGATGTTGATTCCGTCGAGGAGGTAGCTGTTTGCCTGCGGCCTTCCGCCGGCAATGCTCAGTTCGCCGCCGAGGCCGCGCTTGACGCGATCCGGCGCGCCCACTGGCGGCTGGGTCGCGATGGTGGTAACGCCCGGGTTCAGCGCCGCAAGGTCGGTCCATGACCGGCCGTTGAGTGGCATTTGGCGCATCGTGTTCCCGGTGACCGTGTCGCTCAATTGAGAGCTGGTCACGTCAACCGAGGCCGGGCTCTCCGTCACCACGACCTCCTCAGAAACATTCCCCAGCTTGAGGGAGATGTTCAGCAGCGCCGACTCGCCGACTGCCAACACGACGCCTTTGCGCATCTCGCCGGAGAAGCCCTTGGCCGAAACCTTGATCGTGTAGTTGCCGGGAACCATGCTGGCAGCGTTGTAGTTGCCGCTGCTGTTGGTCACGATGGTTCTGGCTATCCCTGTGTCAATGTTGGTGATCACCACCGTCGCCTGCGGGATGCTCGCGCCGGTGGGATCCTGGATCGTACCGGAGATGGTCGCGCGGCTGGTTTGCGCGGAAGCGCGCGGTGACACGACGATGCATCCGACGAGCAAAACCATGCCCCAAACGAGGAACACCTTCTTGATTCCGAACTGCATTGCCTTCATTTTCATCAGCGTCATGTTGCAGCCTCCAAAGAAGTAACAAGTACTTGCATCTGTTTCGCGTCCCATGTCGGGGTGGAATTCTCTCTCTCCCTTACCGCAGGGGAGTCCAAGACCGGGCACGGGTCGCCTGAATTCACCATCG
>DATCDL010000290.1:0-19076 GCA_036510715.1 Acidobacteriaceae bacterium | reverse complement strand
GACCCCAGGATTCTCGCCAGCGCAATACCATTGCGCATCGCGTTCACGCTCTCGGGAACACTCGCCGCCTCGGCCAGCTTGCCTGCGATGATGTCCTTGCCGCCCATCATTCCTTGCGCCAGCTCCAGGATCCCCTGATCGTGCGATGTCTGCAACAGGTCCCACGCCACCAACAGTGCCTCGGCATGCTCGCGCGGAGCCGCGTCTACACGCTGCATCAACTCCTTGTGATAATCCACCGGCTGCGGCTTGAACGTTATCGGATGTGCCATTTCTGCCTCGTCTTTCTGATCGCTGAATTGGTGCGTGCTGCTCTAAAACCCTACACCGGCTCCATCGATTTGATCTGGATGAGCTTGTCCGCCGGCTTGGTTCCGGGGACGTGGTAATCGGCGCGCGCGCGCTTCTTCTCTACCTCGACGCCGTCGGTCGGCGTGCGTGTCCCATAGCGGAAATTCTTGCGTGGCAGCGGGTTCGCGCCCATCTCCGGAAGCACTGTCATCTTCACCGACAGCTCCTTGTACGCGGGCGTATGGGTTGACCGATCCACATGAGAGCTCGTCAGAGCGTTCACCGGTTCGAGTATAGAAATCATCCCCATATACATCTGCTTGCCAGCCACGCGGTCGGTCACCAGGGCCTGCACGCGGACGCGGCCGTACGGACTTTCAAGATGGACCCAGCGGCCTGATTCCAGCCCACGTTCGCTCGCCAGCTCCGGCGAAACCTCGACAAAGTTCTCAGGCGTAATCTCCATCACACCCGGCACGCGGAACGTCATGTTGCCCTGCTCGAAGTGCTCGAGCAGCCGGCCATTGTTCAGGTGCAGATCATAGATCGCGTTGGCCTCTTCACTCGGGCTGACATACTCCAGCGGCCAGAACGTGGCCTTGCCATCGGGATGACCGAACTTCTCCGTGTAGAGCAGCGGCGTATCCGTGCCATCCTTCGCAACCGGCCAGCAGAGCGTCTTGTAGCCCTCCAGCCGCTCATAGGTCACGCCCGCAAAGTGAGGTGTCAGGCTCGCGACCTCATCCATCACGTCGCTCGGATGGTGGTAGTCCCAGCCGCCAGCGCCGCCCAGTTTCTGCGCGATGGCCTGGATGATCTTCCAGTCCGGCTTCGAATCCCCGAGCGGCTCAAGCACTTGGTAAAGCCGCTGAATTCGGCGTTCTGTATTCACAAACGTGCCTTCCTTCTCGAGCGATGGCGACGCTGGCAACACGAGGTCAGCATACCGGCACGTCTCCGAGAAAAAGATGTCCTGCACCACCATGAAGTCCAACTTGCCGAACGCTTCCGCCACATCATTCGCATTCGCGTCCGAGGTAATGGTGTCTTCGCCCTTGATGTACATCGCCTTCAGCTTGCCCTCGTGTGCGGCCTCAATCATCTGCCGGTTGTCGAGTCCCGTCGTGGTCGGCAGCGTCACGCCCCAGGCTGCTTCAAACTTTCCGCGAATCTCCGCATCATCGACCTTCTGATAGCCCGAAAATATGTCCGGCATCGAACCAAAATCGCTCGTGCCCTGCACGTTGTTGTGACCACGCAGAGGAAACCCTCCCGCGCCCGGCTTGCCAAAGTTCCCCGTCGCTAACAGCAGATTGCAGATCGCTGTCGAGGTATCCGAACCGCCGCAGTGTTGCGTCACACCCATCGCCCAGCAGATTGCGACCCTTTTCCCGACGATCTCCTTCGCGACCTGCTGCAGCGTCGCTACCGAAATCCCCGTCACTTTCTCCGCGTACTCCAGCGTGTAACCGTCCAGCGACGCCTTGAACTCTGGCCACTTATTAACCCGCTTGTCGATGAACGCCTGGTCCTGTTGCCCTGTATCGATGATGTACTTCGTCACAGCCTGCAACCACACTTCGTCGGTCGAGGGATTCGGACGGATGAACATGTCTGCGCGCTCCGCCATCTCGTGCATGCGAATGTCGCTCACAATCAGACGCTGGCCGCGGTGCTTATGGCTGCGCTTAATACGCGTAGCCAACACCGGATGGCTCTCCGATGTATTCGACCCGATGATAATTACCAGGTCAGCCGTCTCGATGTCCTGGATAGTTCCCGAGTCGCCGCCGATGCCGACCGTCCGGCTCAACCCCTTGCTTGCAGGCGTCTGGCAGTAGCGGCTGCAGTTGTCTACGTTGTTGGTGCCAATGACCGCCCGCGCAAGCTTCTGCATCAGGTAGCTCTCTTCGTTTGTGCACTTCGACGACGCGATGAACGCAAGCGCATCCGGCCCATGCTCGTTCTTAATCTTTGTGAATCTGTCTGCGATGATCTGCAGCGCCTCATCCCACTCGATCTCAACGAAGGTGTCGTGGCCCGCGTTCTTAGCGCGCTTCAACGGCTTGCGCAAACGGTCTGGCGAGTTCGCAAAGTCCCACCCGAACTTACCCTTCATGCACGTTGAAATTCCATTCGCAGGCCCTTGCGCGGGTTCCACTTTGAGGATGTGACGATCCTTGGTCCAGATGTCGAAGCTGCATCCGACGCCACAATAAGTACAGACCGTCTTGGTGCGCTTCACCCGCTGGTGACGCATCTCCGCCTCAATCTCAGAGAGCGCAAGAATCGGAGGATAGCCCGTGCTCGGCTCTACAGCCTTGACCACTTCGATCATCGTGTTGAGCACGTTCGGCGGCATGTTCGTCAGGTAGCCCGCTTCGCCGAGCATACCCTTCTCCATCAGCGCATTGCATGGGCAGACGGTCACGCAATGACCGCAGCTGACGCAGCTCGACCCCTCGATCTGCTCGCCGCCATCCCACATCACGCGCGGCATCTCGCGATCCCAGCTGATGGTCAGCGTCTCGTTTACCTGCACGTTCTGGCAGGCTTCCACGCAACGGCCGCACAGGATGCATTGCTCCGGGTCATACCGGTAGAACGGATTCGAGTGATCCTGCGCATAGCCCTTCGATCTGTACGGCCGGGCGTTGTGCTTCACCACCAGTTCAGCCGTCGTGTTGTGCAGCGTGCAATTCTGATTGTTGTTATCGCAGACGGTGCAGTACAGCACGTGATTTTCAAGCAGCCGGTCGAAGGCATCGCGCTGCGCGATGTCGGCCTTCTCGCTCCGGGTCAGAATGCTTTCGCCGGGAACCACCTCAGCCTCGCACGATCGCACCAGCTTTCCATCCACTTCGACCATGCACGTATCGCACGAGCCAATCGCACCCATCGCGGGGAGGTAGCACACCTGCGGAATCGGATCGACACCACGCATCGCCGCCGCACGGTTCAGTGCATCCACCAGCGGCTCACCTAGCTGCGCGGAAACGGCGATGCCGTCAACATGAATTGTGGCATCCGGGACGAACGCGCGAGGCGTATTCATTAGAGGTTTCGGGTTTGTCATAGCACTCTTTTCGACGTTCAAATCCGCAGACTCGTTGCAAGCCACGGCGCAGCGCAATCTGCACGAGTCTCCACCTTACAGAATCTGCATCACTGGAAGAACATCCCTGTCGATCTCATGAAACTCTGGCCCCTGCCACGTAATAAGGGGCTCCCTCTTTTGGCCGTTGCACCGGGCTCCGGGGGGCGGAACGCTATCCGACATAGCGTTCCCGCACCAACCGGAGCGCCTCATCCTTGGTGGTCACAGTGCCCTCGAGTTGAGCGTCCTCTGCCGCCTCCAGCATCACCCGAAACTGCGGCCCTGGCTTGTATCCCGCGGCAATCAGGTCCTCCCCGGTCAGCAAGAGCCGGGGGCGAATCTGCGCCTCTCCCAGCTCGTCAAAGCGATGCTTTGCGAACGAATACAGGTCAAGTTTCCCGTGCGAACTCAAGCAGTCGGCTTGATGCAGCGCCAGGTGCTCCTCAAACTTCGGCAGCCGCAAAAATCGCTTCAGCGTCGACTGCTTCATCTGCATCACATGGCCGAACTTCATATGATTCTGGATGAGCGCCAGGATCTGGTCGGTATCGTCGCCGCTGAATCGCAGCCGCGTCAGGATCGTCCGTGCCACAGCAACACCCACATCGACGTGGCCGTTGAACCGGATCCGGTCCCCCGGCTTTCCCGGGTCAGGCGCAGTAAATGTTGCCGGCTTACCCACATCGTGCAACAGCATGCCCCACGCCAGCGTCGGGCTCGCTCCGGCCGGCAGTTGATCGAGAAGCAACAGCGTGTGAATCCACACATCGCCCTCGGGGTGATATTGCGGCGGCTGCTCTACGCCCTGCATGCGTTTGACCTCGGGCAGCACCTGCGTCAGCAGGCCACTCTCATCCAGCAACTCGAATCCCCGGCGCGCGTTGCCCTCGGTTAGGATCTTGGTTAACTCTTCGCGCACGCGCTCTGCCGACACGACGCTGATCGTCGCAGCCTGCTGCCAGATTGCGTCCATCGTGCGCCGCTCGATCGCGAACCCCAGCCGCGCAGCGAACCGGATGGCACGCAGCATCCGCAGCTTGTCTTCGGCAAACCGCACCGCAGGCACGCCGATCGCCCGCACCAGCCGCGCGTGCAAATCGCCCCTCCCACCTACATAATCCAGCACGCAATCCTCGACTCGATCGCCAGCGTCGTACGCCATCGCATCGAGCAGCAACCCATTGATCGTGAAGTCCCTCCGCAGCACATCCTCACGCGGATCGAGCGAGAACTTCACCGCATCCGGCCGACGCCCATCGCTGTACGCTCCATCGTGCCGAAAGGTCGCCACCTCGGTCGTCACATATTCTTCGGAAGCCTGGTCGATCACCAGCACCACCCCAAAGTGGGCCCCTACCGACTCGGTGCGCTCAAACGCCGCCTGCACGAGGTCTGGCGTCGCCGATGTCGCCACATCAAAGTCCTGCGCCGGCACGCCCAGGAGCAGATCGCGCACGCAGCCGCCCGCAAAATACGCCGCATGTCCCAGCGCCCGCAGCCGCCGCACAATTCGCAGCGCCGCAAGATACCTCTGATCCCCAGCCCTCGCCATTCGTCTCTCTCTCGATCTCTGTCTACTGTCTACCCTACTGCCTGTCGCTCCCTGCCTAGTACGATAGTCCCAATGCCCAACGGCCTCATCCTCGGAATCGAAAGCTCCTGCGATGAAACCTCCGCAGCCGTCGTCCGCGATGGCCGCGAGGTCCTGTCCAACGTAGTCGCCTCGCAGTTGATCCACAGCGACTACGGCGGCGTCGTCCCCGAACTCGCCTCCCGCGAACACCTGCGGGCCATCGTCCCCGTCGTCCGCGAAGCGATGCAACGTGCGAACCTCACCTACGTCGACCTCGACGCCATAGCCGTCACCGAAGGTCCGGGCCTCGCCGGCGCGCTGCTCGTTGGGATCACCTTCGCCAAGGCTCTGGCGTTCGGTTCGGACCTCCCTCTGATCGCCGTCAATCACCTTGAAGGCCACATCCACGCTGTTCTTATGGATGCCGCGACCGCGTTCGCCGACGCCTCGCCACTGCTCGCACTGGTTGTCAGCGGCGGCCACTCGCACCTCTATCTTGCTCACAAGACGCCCGAGAGTACCTGGCACTACCGCAACGTCGGGAAGACCCTGGACGATGCCGCGGGTGAGGCCTTCGACAAGGTTGCGAAGCTGCTTGGTCTGCCCTACCCCGGCGGCCCTTGGGTGGACGCCCTCGCCCCCTACGGCGATCCTAAGGCTGTTCCGTTCACCTTCGCGCAGATCAAGGCCAAGGCGACCGGCCACACCGCTCCCAAGCTCTCCCGTGAAAATCTGGACCACGCCGACCCCACTCGCTTCGACCTCTCTTTCAGTGGCATCAAAACCGCTGTCCGTCGCTATGTTGAGCTCCACGGCATGCACGCCGCGATTGTCCAGCGCGAGGCGGCCCTCCGGGCCGGCAACCTCATCCACGCCAAACCCTCCAACCCCGACACCCTGGCACAGGCGCTCACCCACTTCGATACCCAGACCCTCAACCTGATCGCCAGCTTTCAGGCCGCCGTCACACACTACCTCACTCGTACAACGTTCGCTGCCGCCGAGCACTTCGGCGCCGGCGGCCTGCTCGTCAGCGGAGGCGTCGCCGCCAATAGCGAACTCCGCCGCCGCATCACCGCCGAGGCCGCTCGCCGCGGGCTGCCCATCGCCTTCCCCACCATTGCGCTCTCCACCGACAACGCCGCGATGATCGCCGCCGCGGCTTTCCCCAAGTTCCTCGCCCGCAACTTCGCCCCCGACACCCTCGAACCCACCCCCCAGCTGCGACTTGGCTGAAGGCTCAGGCTCGGCTGGGAGCTCCAACTCGGCTAAAATCAAATAGGTACAGACAACAGTAGAAAGTAGCCTGCGGTGCGACGCACAATGTCTCGCCCAGCGGCATGAAGCGACGCGTGGCACTCGAATTATTCAACACCCTTTCCGGAAAAATCGAACCGCTTTACGCCTCCGACGGCCACGCGCTACGCTTCTATTGCTGCGGCCCCACGGTCTATGACTACGGCCACATCGGCAACTTCCGCACCTTTCTGCATGTCGACCTCCTGCGTCGTACTGCCCGCCTCCACGGCCTGGCGCTGCATCACGTCATGAACATCACCGACGTCGACGACAAGATCATCCGCAACTCCCTCGCTGCCGGCAAACCCATCGGGGAGTACAGCGCCAAATACGAGCGCGCCTTCTTCGAAGACATGGACGCACTCGGCATCGAACAGCCCGAACAGATCGCCCGCGCCACCGAAAACATCGAGGGCATGGTCGCCCTCATTGAAAAACTCGCTGCACAGGACATCGCCTACAAGGCCGAGGACGGCAGTTGGTACTTCCGCATCGCCCGCTTCCCCGGCTACGGCAAGCTCTCCAAGAAAGACCTCGACGGTATCGAAGATGGAGCGCGCGTCGACGTCGACGAATATGAGAAGGATGCGGCCCGCGACTTCGCTCTCTGGAAGGCGACCAAGCCCGGCGAAACTTCGTGGGAGACGCCCCTCGGCCCCGGCCGCCCGGGCTGGCACATCGAGTGCTCCGCGATGGCCATGAAGTATCTCGGTGACTCGTTCGACCTGCACGCCGGCGGCGAAGACCTCATGTTCCCGCACCACGAAAACGAGATTGCGCAGTCCGAAGCGGCCACGCACAAGCCCCTCGCGCGCCACTGGTTTCATGTGCGCTTCCTGCTCGTCGAAGGCAAGAAGATGTCCAAGTCGGAGGGCAACTTCTTCACCCTCCGCGACCTTCTGCTCAAGGGCTACCGCGCCTCGGCCATCCGCTTCCTGCTGCTGAGCGTGCCCTACGGTCACCAGCTCAACTTCACCTTTGACGGCCTCACCGAGTCCACCAACGCCGTCGACCGCCTGCGCACCTTCAACGACCGTATCCGCACAGGCAACTGGCCCGACGCGCCGCCATCAGACGACACGCTGACGAACCTGATCCGCAAAGGCGACGCCGACTTCACCGCCGCGCTCGCCAACGACCTCAACACCGCCGAAGCCCGCGCCGCCATCTTCGACGTCCTGCGCGCGGTCAACACCGCCGCCGATCATTCGAAGCTCAACCGCGCCGATGCCGAGGAAACCCTCGCGCTGCTCAATAAATTCGAGAGCATCTTTGCGGTGCTCGAAGACCGCGACGCCGATCTCACCCGGACCGCTCTCGCCTGGGCCGAAGCTGAGGGCCGCATGGGCGACGTCTCCGCCGACGTCCTCGAAAAATTCGGTAGCACCAGCCTCACCGACGCCGACATCGACGCCCTCGTAGCCGAGCGCACACTAGCCAAGAAGCAACGCAACTTCGCCCGCGCCGACGCCCTCCGCAACGAACTCCTCGAAAAAGGCATCCTCCTTGAAGACTCCAAAGACGGCGTCCGCTGGAAGCGCCAGTAATCGCGGTGCAAGCGGACAATTAAGCCTCCGCAATCACAGCAACTGCCATGTTCCGATGCTGATCCAACTCCTGTAAATCGAACCGCCTGGCGATCTTATGTCCACGCCGAATCAGCGGCGTCTCGATCACGTAGTAACTGGCAATCGCACAAGCAAACGAAGCGCACCAGCACAGCACGGTATGGGAGTGAAAACTACCCGGCTTCGGCACGATCAGCGGGTTGAAAAATAGCATCTGCCAAAGGTACAAGCTATAGGAGATTCGTCCGATGAACCGTAACGGCGCAAGCTCCAGAAATCGGCTGGTCAATGATCCAGGATGGAGCATCGTCGCCGTAATCAGAATCGGATATACCGTGATCACCAGCGCATGATCGCTACGCGAGTGATGCAGTATCACCCTCGCAAATACAGCCGCTGTATACAGCAACGCCACCCATGGATAGAGATACGACCTGGCGAGCGCACTGATTCGGATACGTCTCAGTGCAAGCGCAAAAACGCAGCCCAGGAGGATTCCGCCGGTCACCATGTCGCTGCGAAGATAAAGCTCCATCGCATATTTCTGCAGTCGCGGCGTATGAAAAACATAGATCCTCCAAAACTCCAGGGCCACAACCATCATGCTCGTGAGCACAAGGCGGTAACGACGGCAAAGCACCAGAAACCCCGGAAAGAGGAGATAGAAATGCTCTTCCACCGCAAGACTCCAGAAATGCGCGGTCTGCCAGTTCGGTGCGTTCCATGGCCAAATGTCGCGAACCATCAGCGTCGCGCCAGCGACCGCGGACCACACTGGCCGGATCCATCCGGTCAGCATCAGTATGCAGATAAGCGCAAGATACGTGAGCGCTGCAGGCTGAATACGAAACAGGCGTCGCGTATAGAAGCTGCGGAGCGAGATGCCACCGAAACGTTGCTCCTCATCCAGCAGCCGTCCACAGATGAGCATGCCACTCAAGGCAAAGAACAGCTGCACACCGAGATGTCCATTGAATCGAATCCACTGGTTTGATAACCGACCCACAGTCAATAACTGGTTGTGACTTTCTACAACCCACAAAATAGCGATCGCGCGCCAACCGTCAAGCGTAGGAATATAGGCACTCCGCTTTTTGGCGCTTGCTGGTCTTGGCTTAGCAGTGTGAGGCTCCACGGTTTGTGCTTCTTTCATCATGATTGGCCGAAAAGATCAGTATTTCGACTCTAGCATGAGGTTCACTCCATGCACGCAACCTATCAAACCACTCACCTATTCAGCTTGCACCGCAGTTGCGGTGGCATGGTCATACGTCTGTTGCTTGGCCTGCAAATCAAATCGCTTCGCAATCCTATGTCCGCGCCGAATCAGCGGAGTCTCAATCAAGTAGTAACTGGCGATCGCACAAGCAAACGTTGCACACCAGCATAGAAAAACATGCGATCGGAAACTACCAGGTGTAGGAGCTTGAAAATAATTAAAGAAGAGTTCCTGCCAGAGATACAAGCTAAAGGAAATCCTCCCCGCAAACCTAAGCGGCCTAAGCTCCAGAAAGCGGCTGGTCAGGGATCTGGGATGCAGCATGGTCGCTGCGATTAGCAAGGGGTAGACCGTGATGAGCAGAGCATGGTCGGTCCGCGAGTGGTGAAGTTCGAGCCGAGCAAACACGATAGCTGTATAAAGAAGCGCAACCCATGGGTAGAGGTACGACATTGCAAAGGCCAGAACCCTTTCACGTCTCAATGCAATCGCAAACACGCAGCCCAGAAGAATCCCACCGGTGACCATATCGCTGCGAAGATCAATCACCATCGCATATTTCTGGAGTGGTGGTGTATGGAAAACAAAGTTCCTCCAAAGCTCGAGGACCACGACCATGACACTCGTCAGTGCCAATCGGTGACGACGGCAAAGCACCAGAAACCCCGGGAAGAGTAAATAGAAGTGCTCTTCAACCGCGAGACTCCAGAAGTGCGCCGTCTGCCAGTTCGTTGCGGTCCATGGCCAAACGTCGCGAATCATAAGCGCTGCGCCAACGACCGGAGTCCACACCTTTTGGATCTCGCCCATCAGCATCAACAGCGAAATCACTGCCAGATAGGTGAGCGCTGCAGGCTGAATGCGAAACAGGCGGCGTGTGTAGAAGCTACGAAGGGAGATAGAGCCAAAGCGTTGTTCCTCGTCCAGCAGTCAAGCGCAGATAAGGAGTCCGCTTAAAGCAAAGAACAATTGCACACCTCGATACCCCGTGGATCGAAGCCAATAGTTTGTAACCCCTCCTAAACTCCATGGTTGGCTGTGTCCTTCAAATACCCACAGAATAGCCACCGCGCGCCACCCGTCAAGCGTCGGAATATATCCGCTTCGCTTTCCGTGGTTTGCCGCAGTCTCCGCTGCCGAATCCTGCTTGACAGGTTGTGTCGCTTCCGTCATCGTGAGCCCAAAGCGCTCCAGTGTTTCGACTCTAGCATGAGCAAACCTCTCGGAATTCCCGCCCATTCCAGCGCCGAGATGCGTGATGGGTATTTAGAGTTTGAGAATCGCTGCAGCGCTGGAGGGTGGGTCTTCCGGGCTTCGGGCGCGCCACCGGTAGGGGTGGAGTTGAGTACGGGGCTGCGGTGCCGGGCGGTTCGAACTCAGCGGCTGAAGTCTTCGTCGTCTACGGAGACTCGTTCGTCGAAGATGTAGCACGCTCCTTGCCATTGGCTCGACGCAGCGGGGACTTCTTCGAGGTATTTGAGAATGCCGCCCTTCAGGTGGTAGACCTCGGGGAAGCCCTGCTGCAGCATGTAGGCCGATGCCTTTTCGCACCGGATGCCGCCAGTGCAGAACATGGCGACCTTGCGGTGCGTGGCCGGATCGAGGTTTTCGCGGACGTAGTCGGAGAAGTCAGAGAAGGTGTCGAGCGGGGGCGTGACCGCTCCGGCGAACGTGCCGATCGCGGTCTCATAGCTGTTGCGGGTGTCGAGGAGCAGAACTTCGGGGTCGGCGAGGAGGGCGTTCCATTCCTTAGGGTCAACATATTGGCCGGGACGTCCGGTGTCGACGGTGGCGTTGCGGAAAGTGATGATCTCGCGCTTGAGTTTGAACTTGAGGCGGCGGAAGGGTGGGGCTTCGGCCGTGGAGAACTTGACTTCGGAGCGGCTGAGGCCGGTGCGTTCGGCGAGGAAGTTGAGGAGTTGGTCGATGGTGGCGGACGAGCCGGCCATGGTGCCGTTGATTCCTTCGGGGGCGACGAGCGTAGTGCCGAGGAGATCGGTAGCAGAGAAGGTGGCGCGCAGTTCGTCGCGGAGACCCGAGGGATTAGCCAGCGCGAGAAAGCGGTAGTAGGCGGCGACGGTGTACATGCTTGCTTCAGTGTAGCTGCGGGGGAGGGCTTGGATTACCAGCCCATCTGGCTCATGCGCTCAAGAATCAGATCGCTGTACCGATTCATGCGCTCGGGCCGGCGCTTGAGGGGTGCTGGCAAAATCGCGGCGAGTTGGGCTGCCTGCCTGCGGCCCATATTCCTGGCCGAGGTTTTGTCGTAGTAATGACTCGCAGCCTCTGCGCCATACACCCCAGGACCCCACTCGACCACGTTCAGGTAGAGCTCCAGAATGCGACGCTTGCCGAGAACCAATTCTGCCACGGGCACCAGCGCGAACTCCGTCCCCTTGCGCAGAAAAGAGCGGCCCGTTCCGAAGAACAGGTTTTTGACGAGCTGCTGCGTGAGGGTGGAACCCCCGCGAATGCGACCACCTTTCATGTCGCCTTCGGCTGCGATCTCGATCGCATGCCAATCGAAGCCATGGTGCTGGTAAAAGCGTGCATCCTCCGCAGCGATGACAGCGTGCTGGAAGTCGGGCGAGATCTGGCCGAGCGGAATGAATTGGTAGCGCTCGTGATAGGGCTTGTGGTGAATCCAGGCCTGCGCGCGGCGCTGGACCTGCACCGCGGTGGTTGGCGGGTCGATCCACCGAGCAGCCACCAGGCTCAGTGCGGCAAGCGCCCAAAGAAGTACCAGACCGAGAACCAGCCATCGAATAATCGATCGGAGGGAGCTGCTCCGACACGGAGTCTGGGTACGTGGGTTTGGCATGGTGTTCACAGTTGAGGATAATCGCTTGCGCTTGGTGCCACTTACGGAGACCCTGCTTGAACGAGCCTGCAGAGTTCTGCCCAGGGATTTCTGGGGTGAGACCGACTGCGGATTCACTCTGCCGCGAGTACACTTGGTAGAGCTACGTGTAATTGGGGCCGCGCGCCGGATTGGTAGTGGGGCGCAATGTGGCTGTAGCGTACTTTTCTTTCGAGGACAGGAATGACCGACAAGCAGCAGCAAGATGAACTGGATCAGCGGCAACAAGATTCCTTAGATCAGTTGTCAATCAATACACTGCGGTTTCTGGCCGTTGACCAGGTGCAAGCCGCCAATAGTGGGCATCCGGGAGCGCCATTGGGCTGCGCTCCGATCGCCTACCTGCTGTACCACAAGGTGATGAAGTACAACCCGACGGACCCGTTGTGGTCGGACCGGGACCGGTTCATTCTGTCGAATGGGCATGCATCGGCGCTCCTGTATGGCGTGCTGCACCTGACGGGCTATAACTTGCCGCTCTCGCAGCTGAAGCAGTTCCGGCAATGGGGATCGGAGACGCCGGGGCATCCGGAGTACGGCGATACGCCGGGCGTTGAAGTTACCACGGGGCCGTTGGGACAGGGCTTTGCGATGGCCGTAGGTGAGGCGATTGCGGAGAAGCATCTCGCCGCCGTGTACAACCATGAGAATCACACGCCGGTGGATCATCACACGTATGTACTGTGCGGCGATGGCGATTTGATGGAGGGCATCAGCCACGAGTCGGCTTCGCTGGCGGGGACGCTCGCTCTGGGCAAGCTGATTGTGTTGTATGACGACAATTTGATTTCGCTCGATGGGCCGACGGAGCTGAGCTACACGGAAGACGTGACCAAGCGCTTTGAGGCCTACCACTGGCAGGTGCTGATGGTGCATGACGGCAATGACCTGGTGGCGATCGAGAAGGCGATCAAGA
The DNA here is from genome assembly GCA_036510715.1 of Acidobacteriaceae bacterium. Classification (GTDB taxonomy): domain Bacteria; phylum Acidobacteriota; class Terriglobia; order Terriglobales; family Acidobacteriaceae; genus Granulicella. Next base: position 6,253 of record DATCDL010000290.1, on the reverse strand, counting down.
AGGCCAAGGCGGAGAAGAAGAGGCCGACGCTGATTCGCGTGCGGACCGTGATCGGCTACGGCAGCCCCAAGGCCGGCACGAACAAGGTGCATGGCGAGGCGCTGGGTGTGGAGGCGACGAAGGAAACCAAGCGGAATCTTGGGTTCCCGGAGGATAAGAGCTTCTACGTGCCGGAAGAGGCGGGGAAGAACTGGCTGCAGGCGGTGGATAAGGGCAAGAAGGCGCAGGCCAGGTGGGCCACGAAGTTTGCGAAGTTCAAGAAGGCGTATCCGGCGCTGGGCGAGCAGTACGAGCGCACGTCGGCGCGCAAGCTGGCCGAGGGCTGGGAGAAGGCGATTCCTACATTCGGGACCGAGAAGTCTGTGGCCACGCGGAATGCCGGGCAGGTGATCTTGAATGCTGTGGCGGGCGTGGTGCCGGAGTTGTTTGGGGGCGCGGCCGATCTGACCGCTTCGACGAAGACCATCTTCAAGGACTCGCCTAGCTTCCATGTGGACCCGGTCGGGCGCAATGTGTTCTTTGGCGTGCGCGAGTTTGGCATGATGGCCGCCGTGAATGGGATGGCAGCGCACGGAGGGCTGATTCCGTTCGGTTCGACGTTCTTTACGTTCAGCGATTATTGCCGGTCGGCGTTGCGCATGGGCGCGTTGATGGGCACGCACGCGCTGTATATTTTTACGCATGATTCGGTTGGGCTGGGCGAGGATGGCCCGACTCATCAGCCGGTCGAGCACCTGATGAGCTTGCGCGTGATTCCGCACCTGACGGATTTTCGTCCCGCGGATGCGAACGAGACGGCCGCTTGCTGGCAGTTGGCTCTGGAGCGCAAGAGTTCGTGCTTCATGGCGCTGAGCCGGCAGGACCTGCCGGTTCTGGATGCAGCGAAGTACAAGGTGTTCGAGGGCGCGCGCAAGGGCGCTTATGTGCTCGAGGCCTTTGGCAAAGACATTGTGCTGGTAGCGACGGGCTCCGAAGTCGAGGTGGTGATGAAGGCCGCGCTCGAACTGAAGGCTGCCGGGATCAACGCGACGGTCGTTTCGATGCCGAGCTTCAAGATTTTTGAGGAGCAGACGGAAGAGTACAAGATGTCGATCTTCCCGCATGGCGTTCCCAAAATTTCGGTTGAGGCGGGCGCTACGATGGGTTGGTGGAAGTACATCGGCCGAGATGGCGTTGCCATCGGGATTGACCGCTTTGGTGCTTCGGCGCCCGGACCGATTGTTCTGGAAAAGCTGGGGATTTCAGTAGGGAATGTTGTGGAGCACGCGAAGAAGCTTGTGAAGAAGTAGACGGCAACGAAGGCGGCGGGTTGTGCGACCGCCGCCTTCGTTGCCTGGTAGACAGGGTTTTAGCCGTGGGCCTTCTTTCCTCGCCGATTGAGGGCCCGCGGCTAAGACCCTGAACTACATAGGTCAGGGAACGGAAATAAGGGATGGTGCTTCGATGACGCAGGATGAGGCGAAGTGGGCGGTTGCCCGGCGCGCGGTGGAGTTCGTTGAAGAGGGCATGACCGTTGGGCTTGGGACCGGGACCACGGCGACGAAATTTATTCATGCGCTGGGGGAGCGGGTGAAGCAGGGGCTGAAGATTCGGTGCGTCGCATCGAGTGATGCGAGCCACAATCTGGGGCTCTCGCTGGGGATGGATGTGTTGAGCCTGCAGGAGTTACCGGAGCTAGATGTGTACATCGATGGTGCGGATGAGGTCGGGCCGGAACTCGCGCTGATCAAGGGCGGAGGAGGGGCGCTGCTGCGGGAGAAGATTGTGGCGAGCGCTGCGAAGAAGTTTATTGTTGTGGTGGATTCGACCAAGGTGGTGCCGGTGCTCGGGCGGTTTCCGCTGCCGGTGGAGGTGGTAAAGATGGCGCTGCCTCTGGTGGAGCAAAAGCTGGAAGATTTGGGGCTGCATCCGAAGCTGAGGCGCCATGCGGATGGGTCGCTGTATCTGACCGATGAGAACAATTACATTCTGGATTGCGCTTGCGGGCAGATTGCCGACCCGGAGGTGACGGCGGCGGAGATTCGTGGGATTGTAGGCGTCGTGGAGCATGGATTGTTTCTGGGAATGGCGAGCCTTGCGCTGGTGGCTGGCGACGACGGGGTGACGGAGATGTTGCCGTAGGCGATGAGTCCCCGGCGGGCGATTTGCGTCGTTTGACGATTTTCCGCATCCAAAATTCTATGAGTGTTGACCAGTTACAACAGCGGGTTTGGTTCATTACGGGAGCATCGGCGGGCTTTGGTCGAGTGCTGGCGGAGTATCTGCTGGGCTTGGGCGCGATCGTGGTGGCCACGGCTCGCAAGGTGGAGCAGTTGAAGGGGTTGGAGACAGCGTATCCAGCGACGGCGCTAATTCTTCCGCTGGACGTGACGAAGCAGTCGCAGGTGGATGCGGCGGTGGCGGATGCGGTGAAGCGGTTTGGGCGGATCGATGTGTTGGTGAACAATGCTGGCTACGGCATGGTGGGCGCCGTCGAGGAGTCGGCTGAGGAGGAATTTCGACCGCTCTTTGAGACCAATGTGTTTGGGTTGATCCGGGTGACGCAGTCGGTGCTGCCGCAGATGCGGAAGCAGCGGGCGGGGCATATTGTGAATCTTTCGTCGATTGGCGGACTGGTGTCGACGCCTGGATTTGGGATGTATAACGCAACGAAGTTCGCGGTGGAAGGGCTTTCGGAGGCGCTTGCGCAGGAGGTGGGGCCCCTGGGGATTGGATTGACGATCGTGGAGCCAGGGCCGTTTCGGACGAAGTTTCTGGGACGCGCCGGAGGCGAGGCGTCGCACCGGATTGCGGATTACGAACCGACGGCAGGCAAGATGCGGGCGTATTTTAGTGATCAGGACGGCAAGCAGCGCGGCGATCCCAGGCTTGCGGCGGCAGCGATTGTGAAGGCCGTGGAGGCGGAACATCCACCCCTGCACCTGATGCTGGGAGGCATGACGCTGGCTCGGCTGAAGGGCAAGATTGAGGCGTTGCAGAAGGACGTGGCGACATGGGAGGGGACCACGTTGGGAGCCGATTTTCCTGAGGGAGAGTGAATCCAGATCTGGGTCGGTTGCCGGATGCCGGCTTTCAGGTATCGATTTTCTCAACGGGCCTGAATCATGTGACGCTGGGCATTGACAGCGATTCCTATTACTCTCTAAGAGGCACTTTACGCAAAAGGACAGGTTGACATGGAACTGGGATTGATTGGGTTGGGGAAGATGGGCGGGAACATGGCGGAGCGTTTGCACCGCGCCGGCCATAAGGTAGTGGGATTTGATTTCTCCGCCGACGCTGTCCAGCGGCTCAACGACGCGGGATCCGTGGGCGTGAACACGCTGGAAGATCTGGTGAAGAATCTGCAGGCGCCGCGCGCAATCTGGATCATGGTGCCGCAGGGCGATCCGGTCGACCAGACGATTGCCAAGCTGAAGCCCTTGATGCAGAAGGGCGATATTTTTATCGACGGCGGCAATTCCAACTACAAAGATTCGCAGAAGCGGCATGACGCGTTGAAGCCGGAAGGCTTTGAGTTCGTCGACGTAGGAACGTCGGGCGGTATCTGGGGGATTACCGAAGGCTACTCGATGATGATCGGCGGAGAAGAGGATGTTGTCGAACGCTTGCGGCCGATCTTTGAAGCGCTGGCTCCGACGGCGGATACGGGCTGGGGCCGCGTGGGGCCGAGCGGTGCGGGGCACTTTGTGAAGATGGTCCACAATGGGATTGAGTATGGGCTAATGCAGTCGTATGCGGAGGGCTTCTCGATCATGCATGCGAAGGAGCCGCTCGGACTTGATTTGACGCAGATTGCGAATATCTGGCGGTACGGGTCTGTGGTGCGGTCGTGGCTGCTGGATCTCGCGGCTGACGCGCTGAAGAAGAATCCGAAGCTGGATGGGCTGGAGCCCTATGTTCCGGACTCGGGCGAGGGACGGTGGACGGTGTTCGAGGCTATCGATCTGAATGTGTCGGCGCCGGTCATTACGGAGTCGCTGATTCGGCGCGTTCGGTCGCGCGAAGATGATAATTTTTCTGACCGGATGCTGTCCGTGATGCGCCACGAGTTTGGCGGACACGCAGTGAAGAAGACCTAGAAGAGATGTGGAGCAGCCGCGAATGCGCCACGAGTTTGGCGGACATCAGTAAAGAAGGCTTAGTGGCAGGGATTTGGAAGCCGCGATCGTTGTGGGAATTGAGTTTTGGCTCACAGAGTTTCCCGGATGCGGTACAACGTGCAGTGAAGCTTGGCAAGGAGTAGTGGATGGCAAACGAAGTGAAGCAGACCGTCGTGCATATGGGACATGAAGAGGGCAAGAAGCCGGAGCGGATTCCCGATCCGTGCATCGTTGTAATTTTTGGTGCGTCCGGAGATCTGACCAAGCGCAAGCTGTTGCCAGCGCTGTACCACTTGAAGCAGGAAGGCATGTTGCCGGAGTCGTTTGCTGTAGTCGGTGTGGCTCGGCGAGATCTTTCCGCGACGTTTACCGCGGATATGGAGGATGGAATTCTGAAGGGCGGCGGCGTCGATGAATCCGACGTTGAACTGAAGCCGTTTATCGAAAATGTGAAGTATTTCACGACGAGTTTCGATGATGATGCGGGATTCGAGAAGCTCAAGAACTTTCTTGCAGAGATCGATAAGAAGGTCGGGACGAAGGGCAATCGGCTGTTCTATCTGGCGGTTGCGCCGGAGTACTTTGCGGATATTACGGACCGGCTGGGCAAGCATGGGATGACCAAGGCCACGGTGCCTGGGCAGTGGATGCACGTGATCATCGAGAAGCCGTTTGGCACGGATCTGGGGTCAGCACGCAAGCTGAACGACGAGATCAATCGAGTGCTGACGGAGGATCAGATCTTCCGCATCGACCACTATCTGGGTAAGGAGACGGTGCAGAACATCCTGGTGTTCCGCTTCGGCAATGGAATTTTCGAGCCGATATGGAACCGGAATTATATCGACCACGTCGAGATTACGGCGGCGGAGTCGATCGGCATTGAAGGCCGGGGGCCATTCTATGAAAGCGCCGGAGCGTTGCGGGATGTGCTGCAGAACCATGTGATGGAAGTGCTGAGCTTTGTCGCGATGGAGCCACCAGACAGCTTTGAATCAAGTGCGGTGCGCACGGAGAAGCTGAAGGTCTGGCATGCGATCGATCCGATCGAGGTAGAGGACACGGCGCGCGGGCAGTATGGGCCGGGGCGAGTCGACGGCGAAAAGGTCATTGGGTATCGCGAGGAAGATCGGGTTGATCCAGAGTCGGAGACAGAGACGTTTGTGGCGATGAGGTTGCAGATCGAGAACTGGCGGTGGGCTGGTGTACCGATCTACATTCGCGCAGGCAAGCGGATGGCGAAGCGCGTGACCGAAGTGACGGTGGTGTTCAAGCAGCCACCGATGCACATGTTCAAGTCGAACGATACGAAGCAGGTAAAGCCGAACGTATTGAAGATGCGGATTCAACCGGATGAGGGAATTTCGCTGACGTTTGGGGCGAAGGTTCCAGGGCCGACGACCAACGTGATGCCGGTCGAGATGCACTTCAGCTATGCGGAGAGCTTCGGTAAGAGCTCGGCCAACGGGTATGAGCGCCTGTTGCTGGATGCGATGCTGGGCGATGGGACGTTGTTTGCGCATCGCGATGGTGTAGAGGCGACGTGGGCGTTGATGACACCGATCCTCGAGGCCTGGGCGAAGCGGCCACCGAGTGACTTTCCGAACTACGAGGCGGGAAGCTGGGGACCGGCTGCTGCAGATGCTCTGATGAAGAGAGATCGACGCAAATGGTACAAGCTGTAAGTGCAGGGATTACGAAGAGCGGTTGCGGCGGGGACTTTTTGCCGCCGCAGCCGCTCTTTTGGTTGGGCTCAAAATTCAAAAGCATGAGAGGGTTATGGCACGCTCGGTGAGGGTTACGTACCAGGTTTGGCCAAGTGCGGTCGAGATGGCGATGGCTTCGGCGCGGATGTTTGCTGCAAGGGTCGAGCAGGCAGTGGCGAAGCGCGGGGTCGCACGGGTGGCGCTCTCGGGCGGCAGTACGCCCCAGGCGACGTTCAAGCTGCTGGCGGACCCTGCGGGGCCGTTTGCGGCGACCGTGCCATGGAACAAAGTGCAGTTGTTCTGGGTGGATGAGCGGTGCGTTGGGCCGGACGATCCAGAGTCAAACTATGGTGTGTGCCGCGCTCTGCTGCTGAGTAAGGTTTCGATTCCGGCAGCGAATGTTTTCCGGATGGAGGGTGAGTTGGACCCGGAGGTAGCGGCGAG
>DATCDL010000289.1:0-9260 GCA_036510715.1 Acidobacteriaceae bacterium | reverse complement strand
GGCTGCGACTCGCTCTTGCTCTCCAGACCATCCTCGCCGACAACCTGCGCCAGCTCCTGCAGCTTGCCTGTGAAGCCGATCTCTGCCCAATCACCCCCGGTGATCGCGCGATCCTCTTCGACAGGCTCCACCGTTGCATGGTGATCGAGCACGTTCGCCAGCTCGGCATCGAACTCGCCCTCTTCCAGCTTCGCGTCCGGCCGCTCCACCTTCACCGCGTCATAACCGTCGATGTTGATCTCCGGCAGCACTTCAAAGGTCGCCTTGAACTTCAGCGGCGCGCCCTCAGCCAGCAGCAGCTCGCTGATCTGCGGCTGCGACACCGGCTGAATATTCTGCTCCTGCAGCGCTTTGCGGAAGCGATCGCTCACCAGCGACTCAAGCACCTCCTGGCGAACCTCCTTCGCAAATCGCGACTTGATCAGCGACGGCGGAACCTTGCCCGCGCGAAAGCCCGGAATCCGTGCCAGCTTCGTATAGCGCTTGGTCACCTGCTGAAAGGCCTTCGCAACGTCTTCCACCGAGGCTTCCACCTCGATCGACCGCGTCAGCTCCGGATTCAGCGTGGGTGCAGCGTGCTGGTGATGCTCGTGGCCGTCATGGTCATGGCCGTCGTGGGAATGTTCCAGCGTGCCTTGCTCAGTGGTTGCAAGCGCTTCGTCATGAACAGCATTAGAACTGTCGATCGTCGTTTCCAGGGATGTATCTGGTGTATCCAAGGGAGTCTCTGTGGGGGTCAAGTGGGTTGCCTTCCGAAGGTTTTGGCGGGGTCTGATCTCAAGAACGCAACATGCGTCCCGCGAACCAGCCATACGGTTCGCCAACCCTAAGAATACGAGTGTGGAGCGTGAGGGTCAAACCCCAGCTCCACTTCTTGCTCCAGCTCCAGACTCTCAATGATTCCTTGCTGGTAGCCGCCTATAGACTTGAGTCCGAAGTTCCAATCAGCGATATCTCAACCCGAACCTTCCACCGAATCGTCTCACCGGGTGCCAGGGTGACGATTCCTGCGTTCTCAGGCTTCCCCCACTCCGCCCCAAACGGGTCATCCAGATTCGTGTTCGGCCCAATAGAGACCCAAGGTTTATCGCCAGGCGAGATTACACGCATATTCGTAATGTTCGGCGTCAGCGGAATCACGCTCAGCATGTAGTTGTAGGCCGGGTCTCGTATGTCCGCGACGGGGCCGCCGGCCACGTCCGGCAGCAGGTTGGTGTACGTCTCGCTCAGACCATTCGGCCCGAGCTTCGAGCCTCCCATTCGCGAGAAATCATTCGATGTTTCCCCCACTTCGTCCATCTTGCCCGTCGGCTTCCCCGTCTTGCGGTCAACCGCCATGATCGTCCTCGATGGAATCTTCAGTAGCGCATCGGATCGATCGCCGCTCGGAATCGCAAAGTAAGGATGCCATCCAATCCCAAAGGGTGCCGGCTTCTGGCCAGTATTGGTCGCCGTGACCGTCAGATCCAGATTGTGAGAGGTCAACTGCGCCTGCACCGTGACTTCGATCGTCGATGGCCAGTGCCCCCCAAAGTCGCCAGCATGAAAGACCGCCATCACGGATTGCCCATCCGGCAGTACATCGGTCTTCACCTTGTCTGCGCCGCGGCTCAGGAGCAGGCCTTCGACCGACATATGGCTCTGCGCGCTCCCTTCCGGAAACGTCAAACGCTCACCATTCCATTCCGTCTGCATCTCGCCTGTAGTCCCGTCCGGCGTTCCCGACAGGCGCTGTGCCCACGGCATCAGAATGGCTCCGCCCATACTCGTGCTCGCAGATCCATTCGCATCCTCGTCCAGTCCATTCAAGAGACCGGCCGCACTGGGCAGCCCTGGCGACACGATCAGCGGTACCTCTCCGTGCCCTGGAATCATCGCCGTCAACTGAAACACATTCATCCCACGTCCCGGCAGAAACGTTGCCGAGATCAACTCTGCTTCCTTACCAATCGATGTTGCACTGCGGCTCAACCGGATCGCGTCCTGTCCTCCCGGTCCTACTGGCTGAGGCTCTGACACTGGTTGCGGGTCGACTCTCGTTTTTATCTTGTGTAGATTTCCGTGTCCCCGTTCGTAGGAGGCGAAGACGAGCCCGGCGCACAGCAGCCCCACAATCGTTGGCGTAACCCATCCGCGTGTAGAAAAGTGCTGGCCGCCTCGCGTTGGCTTCCGTTGTCCTGCGTTTCGTTCTGCGAGGTTCATCTTCCTTCGATCTCCGGACCCTGTAGCTTGATCACAATGCCAACTCGCCTCTCATTTGCGGTCGGAGCCAGCAAAGACTGGCCTCATCGCGCGATACTACCCTCAGACCTATGCTGTCTCTTCTCTGTTTGGAGAGACGTCCCAGGCGCGCAATTGGATGGCTCCCAGGTTTCGCCTGTTCTCAAAGTTATTATCGACCAACAAGAGTTAAACAAGAATATTCCCCTTCAAAGAGGCTTCGTGCGTTCCCAGCAGTCCAGCACTATCCATCACTTGCACGTCCTCGAGCAGCTGCAGCACAGCGTCATCACCTGCACCCGCTGTTCCAGACTACGCGACTACTGTCACTCTATCGGCGAGACCCGCCGTAAATCCTATCGTGACCAGGAATACTGGGCAAGGCCCGTTCCAGGATTCGGCGACCGCAACGCCCGCATCCTCGTCCTCGGCCTCGCCCCCGGTGCCCACGGAGCCAACCGCACCGGCCGCCCCTTCACCGGCGACGGCTCCGGAGACTTCATGTACCCCGTCCTCCACGAGCTCGGGCTCGCCTCCAAACCCGTCGCCATCAGCCGCGACGACGGCCTCAAGCTCCGCAAGCTCTGGATCGGCTCTGTAGTCCGCTGCGCCCCTCCCGGCGACAAGCCTACCCCACAGGAGATGCGCAACTGCTCCTCCCACCTCACCGACGAAATCGCCGCGCTCCCCAAAGTTCGAGTCGTCGTCTGCCTCGGCAAGATCGCCTGGGACGGCTACCTCGCCCATCTCCTCGGGCAGGGAATCATCAAGCGTCGTTCCGCCTTCAAATTCACCCACGGTGCCGAATACCTGCTCCCCAACGGCCTCACCCTGCTCGGCAGCTACCACCCCTCCCTCCGCAACACCAACACTGGCCGCCTCAATCGTCCGATGTTCGCGCATATCTTTCTCCGCGCCATGGAACTCATCGGAATCGCCTAAACCCCTGCTACAGCGCGCTTTTCCATCCATTCATCCCGCATTCTCCACCACCTTGCACTCCAGATTTCGACCACTTCCTGCAACCTCAAACACAGCCTGTGAATCCTACTCACTGAAGAACGGAGGACATCTATGCGTAATAAGGATTTCTGGATTGCTCTTGGTGTGGGTGCTGCGATCGGCGGTGTTGCCGCTCTGCTCTATGCTCCGCAGACGGGCACTGCAACTCGCAAGAAGCTGAAGCGCGGACTCGAGGATCTCGGCGAAACCCTCGAAGACGCTGGCGACTACCTCAAGGAGCAAGCCGAGCGCCTCGGCAAAGAGGCTCAAAAGCTGATCGACGCCAGCAAGGATCAGTTCGACGATGCCATCGACGCCGCCACCGACGTTGTCAGGTCGGCCAACAAAGCCGCCACGAAGGCAGTTACCAAACTCGTCTAACCACCCGGGACCACCAATGCGCCCGCGGCCTCATCGCCGCGGGCGTTCTGTATTTGCCCCGTGCCCAACCCGCTACCGGTACTGCTCCGGCGGCCCCACCGTCCACCACGAAATAAGTGCACTGTGTATCCCCGGCGTTGCGCACATAGTGCAGATCGCCCGCGCAACACAGACCCACGTCGCCAGCAACCATGCGTCGCGTCACCCCATTGGTCGTCAACTCGCACACCCCTTCCTTCACCAGCCAGATCTCATTGTGCAGATGCTTGTCCGTAGGCTCATGCACTGCTCCCACCTCTTGAATCGTCTCGTGAATTTCCATCTGAATATTCCCAGCCTTGAGCATCCCCACCATGTAACGATGCGACGTCCGCTTCGCCGCGGATCCATACCCGGCACCCGGTGAATACACGCCCGACACCAGTTCCTCCAACTCACCCTTCGGCTTCCTCCCACTCTCAGGCCCCGGTGTCGCCAGGCCCATCACCGGATGCTCCATCGTCCCGGTCGCACCCACCTGTTGTGCCGCGCCCGACTCCGGCAGCAGGGCACTGGCAGCCACCACTGCCGACAAAAAACCAGCAAACTCCCGTCGATCCATCAAGAAATTCCTCCACTAAAAACAATACGCCCCAGCCGCAAGGGCCAGGGCGCATTGAAACTATTCCACGAACTACTGCTCCTTACACCGTAGTGAGTGCAAGTCCAGCAGCCTTCTCTTCACCCTCGGACGCGATCGGCCGATAGTGAAGTTGGTTGTTCTCCAGATACACCTCAAGGAACGCAGGCCGCTCCGCAATCAATCCAGCAATCAACGCCTCCGACAGCGGATCTTCGATGAACCGCTGCAGCGCGCGACGCAAAGGCCGTGCACCGTAGCTGCGATCCACCAGCGTCTTATCCAGAATCCAGCGCTGCGCATCATCGCGCACCGTCAGCGTAATGGACTTGTGTACCAGGTTCTTGTTCAGGCCCTGCACCAGCAAATCCATAATCTGCATCAGGTCCGCATCGCTCAGCGACGTGAACACAATCACCTCGTCCAGGCGGTTGAGGAACTCGGGGTTGAAGGTCTTCTTCACCTCGCTCATCACCATCTCCTGCATCTTCTCGAGCACCACTTCATCCTTGCTCGATTGGAAGCCGAGGCCCTCGCGCTTCATCAAATGCTTCGCGCCAATATTCGACGTCATGATGATGATCGTATTCTTGAAGTCGACCGTGTTGCCCAGACCATCGGTCAACTGGCCGTCTTCAAACACCTGCAGCAGCAGGTTGAACACATCCGGATGCGCCTTCTCCACTTCGTCCAGCAGCACGACCGAGTAAGGCGAACGCTTCACGCGCTCCGTCAACTGCCCGCCCTCTTCATACCCGACATATCCCGGAGGCGAACCGATCAATTTGCTGACCGAATGCTTCTCCATAAACTCCGACATATCAAACCGGATCAGCGACTTCTCCGAACCAAACAGGAACTGCGCCAGCGTCCTCGCCATCTCCGTCTTGCCCACGCCCGTGGGTCCAAGGAACAGGAAGCTGCCGATAGGCCGCGCCGGATTTTTCAACCCAGCACGCGACCGTCGAATCGCACGCGCCAGCGCCGAAATCGCCTTGTCCTGCGCGATCACCCGCTTGTGCAGCTCTTCCTCGACACGCAACAACTTCTGCGTCTCTTCTTCCTTGATTGACGTAATCGGCACGCCAGTCCAGCGCGACACCACGTCCTCAATATCCTCGCGCGTCACAATGCCCGAGCTCGATTCATCGAGGTGATACTTGTCCCGCAGCGCCCGCAAATTCTCCCGCTCCTTGCGCTCTTCATCCGAGTAGAAACGTGCCTTCTCGAACTCATGATTAGCAATCGCATTCTCCATCCGGTGCACGATGAACTTGATCCGCTTCTGAACCTCGGTCAGTTCCTCCGGCAGCGTCGTCTGGCGCAGCTTCACCCGCGCTCCAGCCTCGTCAATCAGATCGATGGCCTTGTCCGGCAAGAACCGATCCGGAATATACCGGCTCGAATGCGACACCGAGAACGTAATCGCATCGTCCGTATAACTCACGGCGTGGAACTTCTCATACTTCTCGCGAATGCCCATCAAAATCTTGATCGCATCCTCTTCGTTCGGAGGAGGAACCTTCACCGCCTGGAACCGCCGCTCCAGTGACCGGTCCTTCTCAATCGACTTCCGGTACTCCGCCGGCGTCGTCGCTCCAATGCACTGGATCTCGCCGCGGCTCAGTGCCGGCTTCAGAATATTCGCTGCATCGAGCGAACCCTCCGCGGACCCAGCTCCCACCAGCGTATGCAATTCATCAATGAACACAATGCAGTTCTGGTTCTCCATCAACTCCTTCATGATGGTCTTCAACCGTTCTTCGAACTGCCCGCGATACTTCGTTCCCGCCACAATCAGCGATAGATCGAGCGACAGCACGCGCTTCTCCGCGAGGAAACTCGGCACCTCACCGTCGGCGATCTTCTGCGCCAGTCCTTCGACAATCGCCGTCTTGCCAACGCCCGGCTCGCCAATGAGCACCGGATTATTCTTCGTCCTCCGGCAAAGGATCTGGATCACGCGCTCCACCTCGAAGTCGCGCCCCACCAGCGGATCAAGCTGCTGATCGGTGGCGGCCTGCGTCAGGTCGCGCGAGAACTCAGCCAGCATGGATTGCTCCTGCTGGTTGCCTCCCCGCTGCTTGCCGCTTCCGCTAGCCGGCGCTGCCGGTTTTTCCTGAGTCGTGCGCTGCAGCTCCTCGCGGATCGTCGTCAGCCTCAGACCGCGCTCCGTCAGGATCTCCGCAGCGAAGCACTTCTCCTCGCGCAGCAAACCGAGCAGCAAATGTTCCGTCCCAATATGCTTGTGCGACAGCCGCTCAGCCTCTTCGGCCGCGTAAGCGAGCACGCGCTTGCATTCATTCGAGAGCGGAAGATCAACCGAAGTCGACACCTTCTCCCGGACGATCGTGCGTTGTTCAATCTGTTTACGGATTGATTCCACTGAGGCATGCGAGCGCAAAAAGCGATTCGTCAGCGCCTTATCTTCTCGAAGCAGGCCCAGCAAGAGATGTTCGGTTTCAATGTACGGCGATCCAAACTGGCTCGCCTCGTAGCGCGCGAAGAAAATCACGCGCCGCGCCTTTTCCGTGTAGCGTTCGAACATACTCCCCCTTCGAACCGTCGCCCCCGCGCAGCTTCTGAGGGCGCGGTCTGCGAATGACGATTGGTGGCCACCGCCGCGTTCGATTGCGACGGAGAGGACTGACTGTCTTGCAACAATCAGAGAGATGCATCCAGTGTAATCCGTCCCGGGCATGGAAAGAAAACCCTGACTTGATTTGCAGGCATCATAGATTGGACGCCGCTGTGGGAAATCGGTCGCAAACTTCTAAGCCCTAATCCCTGCCTGTAGCCGCCCGTCCCGCAACCGCAACACCCGATCGCACCGCGCCGCAAACTCCAGATTATGTGTCACCAGCACGCTGGCCAGCGCATGTTCGCGGCACAACTCCTGCAGCAGCGCAAACACCCGCTCCGCCGTAACCCCATCCAGGTCCCCCGTCGGCTCATCCCCCAGCAACAGCTTCGGCTTCGTAATCAACGCCCGCGCAATCGACAACCGCTGCTGCTCGCCCCCCGACAGCTCCCCCGACCGATGCTCCCCACGATCCCCCAACCCCACTCTCGCCAACCATCCCCGAGCCTCCTCCAACGCCGGCCTCCGCCGCATCCCCCGCGCCAGCAGAGGCATCGCCACATTCTCCAGCGCCGTAAACTCCGGCAGCAAATAATGAAACTGCCAGACATACCCAATCTCGCGATTCCGATACTCCCCAGCCTCCCGCGCATCCAGCCGCGTAACGTTCGTCTTCCCGCACCACACCTCACCCGCCGTCGGCCGATCCAGCGCGGCCAGCAAATGCAGCAGGGAACTCTTGCCCGCGCCACTCTCCCCCACCACCGCCACCATCTCCCCCGCCGCCACCTCCAGCGACAGATCCTTGAACAGCCGCAGCCCCACCCCGCCCGCCACCAGCGGAGCGTACGTCTTCTCCAAATCAATCGCCCGCAACACCGCCATCACGGCACCGCCTGCCTACCCGCTTTGAAGGGGATGGGCTTCAGCCCATCCGTTCTTCGCCTGAGTTGAAACGGGGGCTTCAGCCCCTGGGGGTGTTCTTCGCGAAAGGTCGTCACTAAGCGTCCGCCCCCTTCTCTAAGCCGTCGCCCGTCTCCGCCCGCGGCTTCCACTCCGTTCGGAACGCCACCCCCAGCCGGTTCCACGCGTTGATATTCGCAACAGCAAACGTCAGATCCGCCAAATCCTTCCCCTCGAAGTACTCACTCACGGCAGCAAACTCTTCATCCGGAACATGCGTGCGCAAGTCCGTAACGCTCTCCGCCCAGGCCAGCGCCGCCCGTTCCCGCCCCGTAAACGCATCCGACGTCCGCCACGCCTCCACCGCCTCAATCCGGCTCTCCGGCTCATGATGCTTCCGCAACTCCGCCGCATGCATGCCCATACAAAAACCACATCCATTCATCTGCGAAACCCGCAGATACACCAACTCCAGCAGCACCGCCTCCAGCGTTGTCGCCGTATTGATGTAATGCCCCAGCGCAATCAACTTCTCATAAGCTTCTGGAGCCGCTTCCGTATACCGCAATCTCAAAGCCACATCACCCTCCTACTCATATCGCAGCGCCTCCGCCGGCAGCACACTCGCCGCCGAACTCGACGGATAAATTGTAGCCAGCAGACTCATCCCCAAACTCACCGCCGCCACAATCACCGCATCCACCAGCCGCGGCGCGAACGGCAAATAGTCGATCGAATACACACTCGCATCCAGGTGAATAAACCGGTAGTGCGACCCCAGAATACTCGCCGCATACCCCACCACCAGCCCCAGCGTCGTCCCAATCCCCGAGATCAACAGCCCCTGCAACAGGAAGATCTTCCGCACCTGTTCCGCCCGCACGCCAAAGCTCATCATCACCGCAATGTCGCGAGTCTTTTCCATCACCATCATGGTCAGCGCGATCAAAATATTCAGCGCCGCCACCACCACAATCAGCGCCAGGATCACGAACGTCACCACCTGTTCCAGCTTCATCGCGCGAAACAACTCGCGGTTCTGCTGCATCCAGTTCGTCGCCTGAAACCCCGGTCCCGCGGCCTCTTCGATTGCCTTGCCCACCTCCGGAGCCTTGTACAAATCATCGATCTTGAAGCTGATCATGCTGATCAGGTCCGGCTCCGAAAACAGTCGCTGCGCATCCTTCAACCGCATGAACGCATACCCATCGTCATACTGATAAAACCCGGACGCAAAAATCCCTACCACCCGAAACCGCTGATACCGCGGCACCAGCCCCAGCGGCGTCAACTCCCCCTGCGGCGACGTCACCAGCAGCGTGTCTCCAACCCCCGCCCCCAGGCTCATCGCCAGCTCATGCCCAATCACAATCGGCGGCGCCAGCTCATTCAAGCGCACCCCATTCATGACAGTTCCATCGTCATGGGTGGGGTCCACCGCTCCGTCAAGATGAGTCGTGTCCACCGGCGCCAGCTCCTTCGCCGACCCCTCATTCACCGCCTGCAATAAATTCCCCACCTTCATCTCATCCGCAGGAAGAATCCCTTTGATCA
>DATCDL010000288.1:0-2158 GCA_036510715.1 Acidobacteriaceae bacterium | reverse complement strand
CGTGCAGCGCAGTTGCTCTCATTTAGCGCGTTTCCACTTCACGCGAGATCCCTCGCAAGCTCGGGATAACGCCTCAGATTAAGGCAGAAATTCAAACTGAGCCATTCCCAATAGAGAACTTAACTTGACGCACTGCGCGGTTTGCGAATGGAGTAGAGGATGAGCCTTGCTGCTTTTAACGATCCGGTTCCGCGCGAGGGCAACATCTTCCGCCGGACGAACACACATAAGGGTAGAAAAGTCTTCATCACTCCGCAGAACAGCACGATGAAACACCTCTGCTATGCGCGGACTCTGTTAGATAAAGATAAATTAGATAAAGATAAATCCACACCTGCGGTGGAATTCGACAACGACGATCACGAAACTGCACTCATCTGTCTTTCCGGCGACGTAACCGTGAAAGTTGGGAATCAGAGCTTTGCGCTTGCCGAGCGTGATTCCATGTACATTCCTCGCGAGTCCAACATTCAAATGAGTACTCAATCCGCCGCCGATGTGGCTGAGTTCTCGGCGGAAGTGGAAGGGAAGTATCCGCTGCAAGTTGTGTACTATGCGGACATCAAAAACGACAACTCTCTGCATTTCGTTGCAGGAGGCGCAGCGACCACCCGTGATTTGAACATCCTGCTCGGGAAGAATGTGCAAGCTGGCAGGCTTGTGGCCGGCCTGACCATCTCCGATCCCGGGAATTGGACCAGTTGGCCTCCTCATGAACACGCCGCCATGCTCGAAGAGATGTATGTCTATATCTATATGCCTGCTCCTGCCTTTGGCATTCAGTTCGTATACACGAACACCAACGAACCGGAACTGGCCACAATCGTTCGCGATGGCGATGCAGTACTGATGCCCCGCGGATATCATCCCAATGTGGCGGCGCCGGGGTATCGAATCGGCTTTCTGTGGGCGATGGCTGCGCACCGCGAAAAGCAAGACCGCCAGTTTGGCGTCGTGAATGTGCAGCCGGAATTCTCCCGGTCCGGTTCGGGTCTCGAAGCGAGCCGAAAATAGGTGCGGGATTTTTTCAAACTGCACTACGGGCTTCAAATCGTGATGAAAAAACTCGAAAAACTAGCCTGGTGTGCCGCGGCATTGTGTTGTTTTTTAGGAAGTTCAGCCCTTGCCGAGCCGCACCTCAAGTGCATCAAGCTCGCGATCACGAATCCGACAGACCTGAACCGTCCAGCCGAAGATATCGTTCTCTCAATTCCCGAGCTCAAGAAGATCGCTCCAGACTTTTACGCCGGATCGCAGATCGTCACTACCAGTGACGCGGCCACACGAGAAGAGGATGCTGCTGTCCTGAAGACAACCGAACTCCCGTCGCAAATTGATGATTTGGACGGAGACTTCAAGCCCGGTGAGCTGGCCTTCCAAATTGATCTCAAGCCGCATCAGACACGAATTGTGACCATTACATGGGGGCCGCCGGACCGCATCTTTCGCTTGCGCGGGGATTATCCTCCTCGAACCGATGCACTGTTCACGAAAAAGATTGACGGCATGGGTTGGGAGTCGGAGCGAAATGCTTTTCGTCTCTATTTCGATAAGCGTAACGCCATAGACCTGTACGGGAAAACCCGGCCCAGCCTTCAGCTGAAAAGGTATGCGATGCCGGGGTACATCTACCACAACGCCTCGCCTGATGGACGGGACATTTACCTGGTAGCCGATGCTCTCGGAATCGGAGCCGTTGCAGGTTGGGCGAACGGAACGGCCGTCCACGTCTCAGACGTGGATAGCCGCGATTGGCGCATCATCTCGACGGGACCTGTGCGGGCGATCGTCGAGTTGACCTACAAAGGCTGGAAGGTGGACGGCAAGAGCGTTAATTTGAAGTGCCGGGTCACGCAGTGGGCGGGCGAACGGGGCTTCACGCAGACGATCTCCTCCGACAATGCCGCTGGCGTTGTATTCGCCACGGGTTTGACCCGGCAACAGAATATCCCAGCACTGCGCTCAAGTTCTGCTGAAGATCCCGCATGGCTCGCTATGTGGGGTGAAGAAGTGGTCGAGGGCGGCGACAATGCGACATCTCCGATCATGAACGGGACGAACCTCGGGCTGGCAGTCATCATGGCCCCAGGAACGGAAGCAGCCGCGAATGAAGACCCAAAAGACTACCTTGTCACTTTTCCGCTGAAGAATGGCTCGG
>DATCDL010000287.1:0-4678 GCA_036510715.1 Acidobacteriaceae bacterium | reverse complement strand
GGAAGCACCTTGAAGGTGGTCACCGCCTTAGGTGTCATCCGGCGTATGCGCAGCCCCTTATCCACCATCACAATCGGAATGACCGTGCTTTCCAGAAGGTTCTTCAGGTCGTTCCCGAGCAGATGCAATCTTGAATTATTGCTATTCAACTCATCGTTCACCGTGGTGAGCTCTTCGTTCGTAGCCTGCAACTCCTCCTTCGACGTCTCCAGTTCTTCATTCGTGCTTTGCAGCTCTTCGTTCGCCGAAAGCATCTCTTCGTTCGTCGATTCATAATCTTCGCGAAGCACCTGCTGCGTTGCCAGATGCTCCCTCAGCAAAGTCCGCGCTGCATTCAATTCGCGGCGCTGCTCAAGTAGCTCTCTCCGAACCGGATCACTTGCCTTCGATGACGCGCCCGAACTCCGTTTCCCCTGCGTCTCGACCGCAGACTGGGCGTCCTCGAACAGGATCAGAAAACACTTCCCCATTCCGGTGGCCGGCTCCTCCATCGGAACCACAGTCATGTCCACCACGTGCCGTTTGCCGTTACGCGTAAACGCAGCGCCCTTCTTCTTGATCTGAACGGAGCGCTTCCTGGCCGATGTGATTGCCATCCGCAGGGATATCGCCAGATCCTCACGCACCATATTCAAAACGTTCAGATTCGCACGCCCTGCCGCGGCCTCAAGATAGAGACCCGTCCGCCCGCGAAACTGAAGAATCTCCAGATCGTCATTGATGATCACTCCCGGCGGTGCACACTCATCCAGAACGATCCGATCCGCAACACGCTGTAGTTCAGCTCCATTCTGGCTGGACTGTCGGGTGGGTTGCGCCTTCGGCTGCGATACAACACTCGGCTCAACCGGTCTCCGGCTCGCCTTGAACCCTCGCTGCTCCAACTGATTGCCAACCTTCTTGCTATAGATCTTGCTCTTCTTGTTCAGGGCCAAGAACATCTCCGAATAACTGGCTGCACTCTCAGCGTTTCCCAGCAGCAATATACCCGATGGACTCAACGCATAGTGCAGAGTCGAGAGAATCCTCTGCTGAAGCTCAGGTTGTGCGTAAATGAGAAAATTTCGGCACGAAATCAGGTCTAGATTTGAAAACGGAGGGTCCTTCGTAACGTCCTGGCGCGCGAAGACGCAGAGATCACGAATCGACTTGTTGATCCGATACCCGTTCCCTGTCTTTGTGAAATATTTAGCCGTGCGCTCCGAGGACACATTCTTCATTGCGCTTTCGGGGTAAATCCCTGCTCGCGCCTTGGCTATTCCGTTATCGCTGATGTCTGTCCCAAAGATCTGAATTCGGATGGTTTCCGTCTTTTCTCCCAGAAACTCCAGCAGCGCAATCGCCAGCGAATACACCTCTTCTCCCGTCGAGCACGCAACCACCCAAACCCGCAGGCATTCATTCACACACCTCTCTACCATCATCGGAAAAACCGAACTGGAAAGTTCCTCGAATACCTCTGGATTGCGAAAGAACTCCGTCACCGGAATCAATACATGGTTGGTAAGCTGCCCAATCTCCTCCGGATGCTCTCCGAGATAGCTCAAATACCCAGCGTGGTTGGATATATTGAGCGAATTCATCCGCTGCTGCATCCGTCGATGAATCGTGTTCGGCTTGTACTTACTGAAGTCAGCGCCTTCCGATGAACTCACCAGCTTCAAAATGGAATCGAAGTTCTCCTCATCGCTCCTCGGCTCTTCCTTCTTGACCGCCCCCTCCCTCCGCTGTCCGGGATGAAGGCTCATCCACGACAACTCCGCCGCGATCTTCGCCGGACTCAGCACGAAATCCACGCATCCGGATCCGATCGCGCTCAGCGGCATCCCATCGAACTTCGCCGTCTCCGGATCCTGCGCGAACGTCACTCCACCTGCTGCCCGAATCGCCTCGACCCCAGCCGTCCCGTCCGAAGCCGTACCGGACAGAATGACTCCGACTGCATGGTTCTTGCGCACCTCCGCCAACGACCTCATGAAAATGTCGATGGGCAGGTTCTGCTTGTGACGGTCCAAAACTCGCGGCGTCAAACCAAAGTGACCATCCGTGATGGATATATCCACATTGCTCGGCATCACATACACATGGTTCGTCTCGATCTTCATCGCATCGATCGCTTCGAGCAATGGAATCTTGGTCTGCCGCGACAGAAGCTCCGGCAAAATGCTTTGCCGCTTTGGATCGAGGTGTTGAATCACAACGAAAGCCAATGCAATGTCGGTTGGAAGCGCAGAAAGCACCGCCGTTAGTGCTTCCAGCCCACCAGCCGATGCCCCAATCGCCACCACCGGTATATCCGGCAACTCGGTCTCGGGCGGCGGTCTTTGCTTTGCAGAAGCAATCATCAAACACCAGGATCTCTCCGCGAACTCGGTCCGCCGGAGTATTTGGCTTGATCTCTGGTTCAATCAACAACCATCACAAGTGTATGACACTCATTCTGCCAGTCTGGGTTGTGCGGCCAAAACTTCCTGATCTCTCCTGCGAACCGCAAACACCTCCGCTCCCCTCTGACAACAGTCGACATCCACCTCCTGGAATGCCGCCAGATATCTTCAAACACAACCGTATTCCATTACAGGTATCATGTCTCTGCCAGAAAGCCGAGACCCTAACCCTATGTCTAAACTCTCCCTGATCCTCCTCACGCTCGCAGTGGCAGCCCAAGCTGCTCCGGTTCATCTCCATACCAACGCTCTCGTGGATCCCCTCGGCATCGACGCGCCGCACCCCACCTTCTCCTGGATGAGCGACGCCAAGACTCCCAACTGGCTCCAGTCAGGCTACGAAATCCTCGTCGCCACCGACGCCGCGCATCTCCTCCCCGGCAAGACCGACGCCTGGGATTCCGGTCGCATCCAAACCTCCGCCTCCCTCGATATCCCCTACGCCGGAGCTCCCCTCCGCGCCCAGCAGCGCTACCTCTGGAAGGTCATCGTCTGGGACAACAAAGATAAGCACACCGCCTCCATCCCAGCCTCCTTCGAGACCGGCCTCCTCACCGCCGCAGATTGGAAGGCCCAGTGGATCACCCACACCAACCCCTCCGACGCGCAGGAACTCAGCGCCGTCCGCTGGATCTGGCTCCCCAACTCCGACCCACGGCACGTACCCTCCGCCACGCCCGCGCAGTTTCGCTACCGTTTCCATCTCGACGCCAAACCTGAAGCCGCCAGCCTTCACGTCCTCGTCCGCGGAGACTTCACCGCCCGCGTCAACGGCACCCTCACCGGCCATCACCACGAATGGGGAGCCTTCGACCGCGAAGAAATCGCTTCCCTCCTTCACCCCGGCGACAACGAAGTAGACCTCGAGGTCACCTCCCACGAGACCGACGCACCCGCCATCGAAGCGCCCTCCGCAGTCGCTGCCTCGATCCACATTACACGCGCCGACGGCAAGCAAGACCGCATCGTCACCGACGCCAAATGGCAAGCACGCTCCAACGCCTCAGCACCGTGGAGCGCTGCCCAAATCGCCGGCCCGCTCTCTGCCCCCTTCGGCACCAGCCCCGACCGCCAGCACACCGTCCCCGGCCCCGATCTCATCACCACCGACGCCTCTCTCCTCCGCAAAGACTTCAGCGTCGACTCCCCCATCCGCACCGCGCGCCTCACCCTCACCGCGCTCGGTGCCTACCAGGCCTTCCTCAACGGCAAACCCGTCGCGCCCAATACCCTGCTCTCCCCCGGTTGGACCGACTTCCACAAGCGTGTCCTCTACCAAACCTATGACGTAACGTCTCTCCTCACCCACGGCGAGAACACCCTCGGAGTCATCCTCGGCGGCGGCTGGTACAGCTCTCCGATGACCTGGATCGGCTACCGCTCCACCCCCGGCCCCAACCTCCTCCGCGCCCAACTCGACGTCACCCTCGCCAACGGCAAGCACCAGACCATCATCACCGACCCCACCTGGCTCACCGCGTCCTCGCCCATCACCTTCTCCGAGATCTACGGCGGCGAATCCTACGACGCTCGCCTCGCCCAACCCGGCTGGAGCACCCCCCACTTCAACACCGCGCACTGGACCGCAGCCACCGCCGCGACCCCGCCCGACAGCACCATGGCTCTCACCGCCCAGCCCGACCTCCCCATCCGCACCACCCTCACCCTCCATCCCATCCACCTCGATCCCGCGAGCGCCGCCCATCCCGCCGTCTACGACATGGGCCAGAACATGGTCGGCGATGTGCGCCTTCACATCCGCGGTCCACGAGGCATGGTCGTTCGCCTCCGCTACGCTGAGCGCCTCAACCCCGACGGCAGCATCTACACCACCAACCTCCGCAACGCCGACGCCACCGACACCTACGCCCTCTCCGGCAACGGCGAAGAAACCTGGACCCCGGCCTTCACCTTTCACGGCTTCCGTTACGTCGAACTCTCGTTCCTCGGCGGCCAACCCTCCACCCCGCCCACCCTCTCCACCATCGACGGCCTCGTCTACAACAGCCTCTCCGAGCCCCCCACCGTTCGCCTCACCAGCTCCAGCGAGACGCTCAACAAGATGAATGAACTCGGCGCCTGGGGACAGCGCGGCAACTTCGTCTCCATCCCAACCGACTGCCCGCAGCGTGACGAACGCCTCGGCTGGATGGGCGACGCCGGAGCCTTCTGGCGCACCGGAACCTACAACTTCAACATCGACGCCTTCACCCACAAATTCATGCTCGACG
>DATCDL010000286.1:0-12396 GCA_036510715.1 Acidobacteriaceae bacterium | reverse complement strand
CCTCTGCTTCGATCAATGCCTCCAGAGAGTCGTCTTCTTGCATTCTCGAGTCGAAGCCTCGAAGGTAGTCCGGATCGATTTTCTGCATCTGGTCGTGAAACGCCTGCCGAGCCTGATCCTTGGCCTCACCGTAGGCCTTATCGACGTCGTATGCCTGTTTTAACTGCGAGGAGGTTGATTCCATCGCCGTCTTATTGGCGAATGAATCGACTGAGTAGAGAGCGGGTGAGATGGGCTTCATAGTCTTGGCTATGCGACTATTTTCGTCACTGGCTGCCTTGTTTTGGCGGATGAGTTCGACTATCAGCCGTTTTCGGTCTGGCTCTATCTTGTTTAGCGGTATGTCCGATAGCGCAACTGCTAAATAGTTGTCGTTTGGAGATGATTCAATAGAGACAGTGGTAATGAGGCCAGACAGAACTACAAGCGCGAGAGAGGCCAAGACCATGCTTGTGGGAAGGTGACGACGGTCCACAGGCAAGCGAAGATACGTGCCGATTACCAGCGTCACGGTCAGTATCGTGGCGCATATCCAGCCGACCCAAATGTTCGCGGCGTCGGTGAGATGATCCCCGTTTCGCTGAAGCAAGACGAAGGCTGGAACGGCAAGATTGACCACTAGCAGCAGCCACGCGATACGGCGATAGACTGCCTTTGTTTCTCTGACTTCTGGCATGGTCCCATTTTAGGGGCAGGCGGCACCTTCGTGACACCGAAGGGAGTTATGTGGTTCCCCACAACCTGAACTCCTCGAAAGTCAGTTTTCGGCAAGTTCGACCGACCAGCCCCCGCTGAGGCCACGTTCTGAAGCTCCCGACAGTGAGGGATCTCTCTGCAACGCTCCCTCGCTCGTGGCGGCACAACAGTGCAGCCACCCCTACAAATTCAACTTCTTAAACACCCTCTCCGGAATCATCCGGATCACCGCCATAATCACGCGCCAGATCCCCGGCACATACACCACGTCCGTCCCCATATCGATCGCCCTCACCAGAGTCGCGGCAACCGCGTCCACGTCCGCAAACTTCGCGCTGCCCTTCATCCCCTCGGTCATCGCGGTCTTCACCGGTCCCGGCTTGATCGTCATCACCCGCACGCCTTCGCGGTCGATCCGGTTCCGCAGCCCATCCACAAACGCCGTCAGCCCCGCCTTCGAGCTCCCATAAACATAATTCGACTTCCGCCCCCGCTCGCCCGTAACCGACATTCCGTTGTGCCCAAGTTGATAGGCTGCTCTTTCCAATGGCAGCCGTCGCCGCATGGCTGCAGGAGTTTCTTCGACCACGCTGCGGAACAACCTGTGAAACTGCGTACGGCTTTGATACGCCTCGCGCGCCAGATCCTGCGTCTTCGCCCGCGCGTCCAGGGAGTTCGCCACAATGGACGAGAGGCGGTCTGCCGTGTCCTGACCATCCGCTGTATTCATGCGTCCCGCTCCTCATCTTCAACGATTCATAGCAAGACGAATCATAGCCAAACCATCACGCCCTCCGCCTGATCGTCCGTACCAATCTTCTACCTCAAATCCCAAGTCAAGGCGAATGAGCCCATGGAGACCTGCCACCGGGCGGCACAAAGACTCTCCAGGCACGCTCCAGGGACTTCTCATCCCGCCCAGAGTTCTTATTCAAGAGCTTTTTCCTT
Organism: Acidobacteriaceae bacterium; assembly: GCA_036510715.1. Lineage (GTDB taxonomy): Bacteria > Acidobacteriota > Terriglobia > Terriglobales > Acidobacteriaceae > Granulicella. Next base: position 10,752 of record DATCDL010000286.1, on the reverse strand, counting down.
TGATGACTGAAGGAATTGAGAACTACGACGATATAGAGAAAAGAATGAACCCTCAATCTGCTCCACTCATCGGCTACTATGACATTCGGCTGGTCGTGTTATCCGTCGTCATCGCGATTCTGGCCTCCTACGCGGCGTTGGATCTCGCCGGGCGAGTAACTGCTGCGAGAGGCCATGTCCGACTTCTCTGGCTCAGCGGCGGTGCCTTCGCTATGGGAACCGGAATCTGGTCCATGCATTACATCGGCATGCTGGCATTTCGCCTGCCCGTCGCTGTTTCCTATGACTGGCCAACCGTCGTGTTGTCGCTTTTCGCTGCGATGCTTGCCTCCGGCGTTGCTCTGTTTGTCGTTAGCCGAAGCACCATGGGAATCGCTTCGACTGGCGTGGGAAGCATCGTCATGGGCGGCGGCATCGCTGCCATGCACTACATCGGGATGGAGGCCATGCGTCTTCCCGCCATGTGCATGTACTCCACGCCACTCGTCACGCTCTCGGTCGTTCTGGCCGTCGTCATCTCCTTCGTTGGCTTATCGTTAGCGTTTCGTTCTCGTAACGACACCGCCTCCTGGAGCTGGCGAAAGTCCGGCAGCGCGCTGCTCATGGGTGTTGCGATCCCCACCATGCACTATGTCGGGATGGCGGCCGTCAGCTTCACCGCCGCCCCTCTGCCTTCCTCTCAGCTGGCCCACGCCATCAACATCTCCGATCTCGGCATCGCCAGCATCACCCTCATCACCTTGATGGTCCTTGGCCTCGTCTTTCTCACCTCGCTCTTTGACCGCCGCCTGTCGGTGCAGGCGATCGAGCTCCACCTCAGTGAAGAGCGCTTTCGGATGAGCGAGGCAATGGCTGTCGAGCGCAACAAGGTCAAGGCTGCCGAAGCTGGAAGCCAGGCAAAGAGCGAATTCCTGGCCAACATGAGCCACGAGATTCGTACCCCTCTGAATGGCATCATCGGGATGACCGATCTCGCCCTCGAAACCGAACTCACGCTCGAGCAGCGCGAATATCTCGACACCGTCAAACTTTCCGCCGATTCCCTCTTGAGCGTCATCAACGACATCCTCGACTTCTCCAAGATCGAAGCCGGTAAGGTCGATCTTGAGCAGGCGGACTTTGACCTTCGAGAGTGCATCGATGGTGCCCTGAAGACCCTTGCTCTCCGCGCCGATGAGAAGGGACTCGAATTGCTCTGTGACGTCTCTCCTCAAATCCCTGAAATCGTAATCGGTGACCGCGGACGTCTGCGTCAAATCCTCCTCAACCTCATTGGCAACGCGCTCAAGTTCACCTCCGCCGGTGAGATTGCGCTCAAGGTCCAGCTCGACCTGATTGAGGACAAAACCTCCACGCTGCACTTCATCGTCTCCGACACCGGCATCGGCATCGCCCCCGAAAAACTCCAGAGCATCTTCAACTCCTTCAGTCAGGCCGACACCTCCACCACCGGGAGTTTGGCGGAACCGGTCTCGGCCTGACCATCTCACGCCGTCTGGCCGAGATGATGGGAGGCAAAGTCTGGGTGGAGAGCGAACTCGGCGTCGGCTCCCAGTTTCATTTCTGCATTCAATTAGGAGCTGCGAAGACTCAAGCGAGTCGCATCAGCAGCTCACCCGCTGCTGCTCATCTGCGCGGCGCGAAGGTCTTGATCGTCGACGACAACCGCACCAACCGCCGCATCCTCGAAGGTCTGCTCAAACATTGGGAGATGAGCGCCACAGCGGTTTCCAGTGGCGAAGAAGCCTTGACCGAGATCTCTTCGGCCCACGCCTCCGGCCATCCCTACAACCTCATCCTCACCGACATGCATATGCCGAAGATGGACGGCTTCGACCTGGTGGAGACGATCAAGGGACAGTCCCATCCCTCCACCGCGACGATCATGATGCTTACCTCAGGCGGCCAGCGCGGCGACGCCGCACGATGTAGCGAGTTAGGCATTGCGGCCTACCTCTTGAAGCCTGTTCGCCAATCCGAGCTCCGCGAGGCCATTGCGCGTGTCCTGAATGTCCATGAGACATTCGACGCCGCGCCCATGGTCACACGTGACTTGCTCGTCGACGAACGCGATCCCGCCTGCAGCCTGGAGATTCTTCTCGCGGAGGACAATCCCATCAACCAGAAGCTCGCCACCCGTCTGCTCCAGAAACGCGGACACCAGGTTACCGTCACCGCGAACGGCAAGGAGGCCCTGGCCGCCCTGGCAGAGCATACTTACGACCTTGTGCTCATGGACGTGCAGATGCCGGAGATGGACGGTCTGGAGGCGACCATGAAACTTCGGGCACTAGAGAAGATCACCGGTCATCATCAGCCCGTCGTCGCCATGACTGCCCTGGCCATGAAGGGTGATCGCGAGCGCTGCATCGAGGCGGGCATGGATGGGTATCTTTCGAAGCCCATCCGCCAGCAGGAACTCGACGACGTATTGGAAAGCTACGCGGATCGAAAGCACACCAGCTCCATTCCCTCCGCAACGCCGTCCACCCAGGAGAGCTCCGTCGACGCGGCGGACCTTCTGGAGCGCGTCGACGGCGACCACGCCTTCCTCGCCGAGCTGGCAGAGTTATTCCGCAAGGACTATCCGCTCCAGCTCATGCTCGCCCGCGAGGCCCTCTTACGTCAGGATTCTCCAACCGTCGAGAAGGCAAGCCATGCGCTGAAGGGTGCCCTCGCCAATCTCTCCGCTGGCCCCGCGTCCCGCCTCGCACAAGAGCTGGAAACCAACGCCAGGTCAGGAGACCTGCTGCACGCCGGCTCCGCCCTGCAGCAGTTGGAGGAGGAATTGAGCCGGGTCATGATCCAGCTCGAAGGGCTGCAACCAGGCATGGCTGTTTGAGCCCAACGCGGCGAGATTCGACCGCTGAGGGTCGCGCTTCATCTCGCAATCTTGAACCGAAGAGCTGGACTCAATCATGAAGGGAACCAAATGAAACAGCACGGATGTACAGCAATCAACCTCAGGGTTTCCGGCCGCGCCGATTCGCCGAGTAAGGAGTCCAAATGAAGATTCTGCTTGCAGATGACGACCACCTCTCCCGCCGCATCATGGAGAGGATGCTGCGATCCAACGGCTACGATGTGGTCACGGCAGAGAACGGCCGCCAGGCCATGGAAGAACTCTCCCGCGAAGACAGCCCGCGCCTCGCACTCCTTGACTGGATGATGCCTGAGCTCGATGGCCTTGGCGTCTGCCGCGAGATCAGGGCCCGCAGCGACAAGTCCTACGTCTATATTCTTCTGCTCACAGCGCGCGAGGCCGCCGACGACATCGTCGCCGGCCTCAAGGCGGGGGCCGACGACTATCTCACCAAGCCTTGCCATGCTGCCGAGTTGCAGGCGCGCCTGCATGCAGGACGCCGTATCCTCCTGCTTGAAGACAAGCTCGTCGAATCGCGCGAGGCCATGCGCTTCGAAGCCACGCACGACGCCTTGACCTCCGTATTGAACCGTGGCGCCGTCCTCGCTCAGATTCAAAACGAATTGAACCTGTCTCAGCATTCAACCCGTTCGATTTCCCTGCTCTTGTGCGACATCGATCACTTCAAGCAGGTGAATGATAACCACGGCCATCTCGTTGGCGATGAAGTCCTGCGCCAGGTATCCAGCCGTCTGTCCGGTTGCACCCGCTCGGGCGATCTGGTGGGCCGATACGGCGGTGAGGAGTTCCTCATTCTCCTCACGGATCGCGACGAGGATCGCTCTCCCTACCTGGGGCAACAACCCTTCGATGACGACACGTTTCTGCACCGTGCCGAGCAGATCCGTCAGGCCGTCCGCAGCCGCCCCTTCTCCACGGAGGCAGGCCCTCTCCCGGTCTCCGTCAGCATCGGTGCCATCACTCTCGCCCCCTCGATTGCAGCAGTATCCATGGAACTCCTTCTCTCTCTCGCCGACCAGGCACTCTATCGCGCCAAAGCCGCCGGCCGTGACCGCGCCGTCTTTGCTGAACCCTTGATCATCTCGACCTTCGCAGAAAAGCAATGCAGCGTTCCGCTCTTCCCAGGAGTGTAGATTTTGCCCCTTCGCTTTCTGGTACGGCTCGGGCCAAATGGCAGATGAAAGCCAGAAGCATTCAAAGGAAAGGGGTTGGGTTGCCAGCTTAGGGTATCGGTTTGCCATGATCTCCCTCCTCCCCCGCGTATTGACGTGGACGCCGGATGAACCGGCCACAGCAACAGAAAATCCTCGCAACCTGCCAGATTTCTTCACTGCGACCCACGAGCAGTTGGGGTTGAAAGTGGTGTCGACCAAAGCTCCCGTCCATGTTCTCGTGATCGACCACGTCCAAACGCCTTCCCCGAACTAGTGGAGAGGCTCTCCGCAAATCTCGTTTGTTTGTGGTCTAATTGGCCCGATCCTCAGTACTGTTTTCCTTGACGCCGCAAAGAGTAGTCTCAGTTGGAGCCATTGGGAACAGTCCCCGGCCGGTCCACAGGCAGTATTTCGCTACGCTGTGCCTCAGCAGAAGTCGCACTACCGAGTGAACTATTGCTGCGTGCCCGCGCCGGATCTGATGAGTGATCCGACGTCCTTTGACCATATCCTCGGCTATCACGGCGAGATCTCCATCGATCCCAAGCAAGGCTCCATTCTCCGACTGACGGTCGAGGCAGACCTCACGCCATCGGATCCCATCCTCATGGCAGACATCATGGTTGAATATGGCCCGGTCGAGATTGGAGGATCCGCCTGCATCCTGTCTTGAGTCACTTCGCCGACTTGCCTCCCGGCGAATCTTGGGCCCTCAGTGTTCGCGCCTATTGACACAGGAGTCTGATCCTGATTTACTTTGCATTACAAAGCGAGACGCAATGAACGATCTCTACAAAGCGCTTGGCGACATCAGCAGCATCCGCAAACAGCTCGCCAATACGACGGAATTCCGTGGCTATGGTCCCGCGACCCTTGCTGCTACAGGGGTGTTTGCGATTCTGGCTGCGAGTGCCCAGGAACGTTGGCTGCCCGATCCGGCCACGCACATTTCCGCCTATCTGGGCATCTGGATCTCGACAGCCGTCTTGTCCGCTGGCTTGACGGGAGTGCAGATGTACACGCGCTCGCGGCGTATTCATTCCGCGTTGTCAAACGAGATGCTCCGTATGGCGGTGGAGCAGTTTGTGCCCTCGGCGGCTGCCGGCCTGCTCGTAACGATTGTCCTTCTGCGCTATGTGCCATCCGCCACCTGGATGCTCCCCGGAATGTGGCAGGTCATCTTCGCTCTCGGAGTATTCTCATCGTGCCGTTTCCTGCCGAGGCCGATGATCGCGGCAGGGGCATGGTATCTCTTCACCGGTCTAAGTTGTCTCGCCATGGGGGACAGCCGCGCGCTATCGCCGTGGGCCATGGGAATTTCCTACGGCGCAGGTCAACTTCTGGTGTCAGCCATTCTGCTCTTCTCTTCGACGGAGAGTGAACATGAAGCCTGAATCTCCGTCCAGCGAAGGTCGCTTTGCCTATGAGGGACTTGACCGTGTCATCCACGAGCGTGCCCGGCTGAGCATCCTGACGTCTCTGATAACCAGTCCCAAGGGACTGGCGTTCAACGATCTCAAGAAACTGTGCGCTCTGACCGATGGCAATTTGAGTCGACATCTGAGCGTGCTGGAGAAAGGAAAGATGGTTGAGATCCTGAAAGGGCATGAACACAATCGCCCGCAGACCGTCTGCCGCATCACCTCATCGGGCCGTAAGCGTTATGTCGAGTACCTCTCCGCTCTCGAACAAGTCATTCGAGATGCGGCAAAGGAAGCCAGGGACGAGCCAGCGCGTCACCCGGCACGCAGGCTCACGCCGTCGAGAGCCTAATTTTTTGCCCTTTAACTTTGCATCACAAAGTACTTTGCGTCATGGAGGAAGTTCAGTGGATAATTTTTCAGCATCGCCGTCGAATTTTCGGGAGCGCTTCAAGTCCGTGTCCATGGGCGTGAAGCTCATCGTTGTGTGCAGCCTGGCATTGCTCATGGTCATACCGTCGTTCTTTGTAAGTGGATTGGTTGACGACAGAACAAACCGTGCCGAGGCTGTCACGAAAGAAGTCAGCAGCCACGTCGGTGGCCAGCAGACGTTCCTCGGCCCCACTCTCGCCATACCGTACAGCATCCCGCCCCAGTCTCCGGCTGAATCCACAAAACACGGAATGTACCTGGTGTTTCCTGCTCAAGCGTCCGCGGATGTCCAGACGACAACCGAGGAACGGCATCGCTCTCTCTTCAGGGTTCCCGTATTCCAGGCGGACTTGAAACTGGCCGCAAACTTCGATCTCTCAGGGGTTCCGAATGCCGCGCCACCGGGAGCACAACTCGACTGGAGCCAGGCCGAGATCCTTGTTGGCGTAAGCGATCCACGAGGAGCACTGGCCGACGCCACCCTGACGACAGGTGGAAGAACAGTGACGCTCGTGCCAGCGCAAGCTGCCGAGACGTTCGCCCTCGACGGGGATCCAAGCCACCAGACAAGGCTCTTCCTACTTGGCGCTAAGGTCGGCGACATCGCCAGGCCCAACTCCCAGTTCCATGCGACCTCCACCCTGCGATTCTCCGGTGCGGAGCGTATTGCGGTACTTGCCTATGGGAAAACAACTCACCTTACGGCGCGGGGCGACTGGCCGAACCCAGGGTTTGATGGAGGCATCCTTCCAGTCAACCGGAATATAACCAACCATGGCTTTACCGCAGAGTGGTCGGTCCCGTTCATTGCTCGCGGCGTGCGCGCTGAAGGACCCAGCGATTCCATCACAGGCCTCGACTCCACGGCGCTTGGCATCTCCTTCATCGAAGTAGCGGACCCCTATCAGTCCGTCAATCGCTCGCTCAAATACGTCCTGTTATTCCTGGGCCTGGTCTTCCTCTCCTACTTCATCTTTGAGGTCACGACCCGGAAGCGGGTTCATCCCGCACAGTACATCCTCGTAGGAATAGCCCAGATCATCTTTTATTTACTCCTTTTGTCCTTCGCTGAGAGGATCGGTTTCGATCATGGATTCATGCTCGCCGGGGCTGCCACGGTCACCCTGCTTGCGGTCAATGCGGGATGGATATTTACCAGCCGGCTTCAGGGAGCGAGGGCCTTCGCTATCTTCACCCTCCTCTACACGCTCATCTATTTGTTACTGACACTCGAGGATAATGCGTTGATGGTCGGCGCGATTGCCAGCTTCCTCGCAGTGGCGATTGGGATGTACTTCACTCGCAGAATCGATTGGTACAGCGCTCTTCCGGCGGCAGGCCCTCCCCTGCCGCCGACTCCGACGATGCCGCTTCGCACGGCGTCCGCACAGGAGGGATTGAATGAACACTAAGCCGCACGCAGGACACCATGTGGCCATCATCATGGATGGCAATGGCCGCTGGGCCCTGCAACGAGGATTGCCGCGTGTCGCAGGTCATCGCGCGGGAATCGCTGCGGTGCGGCGCGTCGTCGAACGAGCCCTGGACCTGGGCATCGCTCGCCTGACGCTCTACGCATTCTCCTCCGATAACTGGCGTCGACCAGCTCCCGAAGTCCAGGGCATCTTCTGGCTACTGCGTGCCTTTCTTCGCCTCGAAGCCGAACGACTCCGCCAGCGCGGCGCTCGGCTGCAGGTGATAGGACGGCGGGATCGATTGCAGAAAACAGTCGTGGACGAAATCGACAGGGCCGAAGCACTCACCGCAGCGGGATGCAATCTGCATCTGTTTGTTGCAATTGACTACTCGTCCCGCGATGCCATTACTCGTGCGGCGGTTGAAGCGACTGCATCTCTCTGTAACACGGAACCGGCGTCGCCGGATTCACTCCATGACCTGCTGACTGAGACTCTTGGTAAGGACGGCGGGGACGTCGACCTGTTGATTCGAACCGGCGGCGAGAAACGTCTTTCCGATTTCCTGCTCTGGGAGTCCGCCTACGCCGAACTCTTGTTTACGGATCGAATGTGGCCAGAGTTTGGCGAGGCAGATCTCGACTCAGCGTGGAAGGAATTTCACCACAGGGAGCGCCGTTTCGGCGGTGCCTCACCATCGACCTTGTAATCTAGAATCGAAACGACTTGAACACAACCGGATCTCTATTCCCCTCTATGGCGCAACCTAACCAACTTCGCCGCATTCGATTCTGGCTCGCAGCCTTCATCGTCGGCTTGGTCCTGAGCGGTATCACCGCCTTCCCTCTACAAGCGGAACTAACCTGGCTCGTCGCCTTCCTGCGCACAAGCCCCGTGCGTCCGATTGCCGAAGCCACCCGCCTGCTTCCGTGGATCGAACGCGTAACCCAGGCACTCAGTGCAACGAACGCCAGCTATCCCTTCCTTGCTTACGGAACAGACTGGCTCGCGTTCGCTCATCTCGTGATCGCCGTTGCATTCATTGGCCCCTTCATCGACCCGGTTCGCAACAAGTGGGTCGTCACCTTCGGCCTGATTGCCTGCGGAGGCGTTATACCTCTCGCCCTTATCGCAGGACACTTCCGCGGAATTCCCATCGCATGGCGGCTCATCGACTGTAGTTTCGGAGTGCTCGGCGCAATACCTCTTCTGCTATGCAGAAAGATGATTGCCGAACTCGAGCTTAAGAAAAAGGAGAGCCCCGTCAGGCAGTCGATCTTGCTTTGATCAGCGATCGCTAAACCCCCCCGGCGTAATCGCGAGGACATAAATCGCTCATCGAGGCAGAACCGTGCTGCCAGCCGCTACAGATTCAGCTTCTTAAACACCCTCTCGGGAATCATCCGGATCACCGCCATGATGATCCGCCAGATCCCCGGCACATACACCACGTCCGTCCCCTTATCGATCGCCTTCACCAGCGTCGCCGCCACCGTCTCCACGTCCGCGAACTTCGCGCTGCCCTTCATGTTCTCGGTCATCGCCGTCTTCACCGGCCCCGGCTTGATCGTCATCACTCGCACACCTTCGCGATCGATCCGATTCCGCAGCCCATCCACAAACGCCGTCAGCCCAGCCTTCGAGCTCCCATAAACATAATTCGACTTCCGCCCCCGCTCCCCCGCCACCGACGACAGCACCGCCAGCGTCCCCGCGTGCCGCTGCGCCGTATAGCTCGCCAGCCACGTCAGCAGGCTCACTGGAGCGTTAAAATTCGTCTGCAGAATCTGGTTCGCCACAGCAAAATTCCGCTCCGCCTCCGCCTGATCGCCAAGCACTCCCAGCGCCAGAAACGCGATATCAAATCCACCCAGCCCATTGATCGCATGAGCCAGCATCTCTGCATGTTTCCCCGTGTCGTCAAGGTTCGCCACAGCCACATCGACGAACGAAGCTCCCCTCGTCCGGGCATCCGCAGCCACCACCGCCAACCGGTCCGCATTGCGACCCACCAGGTAGAGGCTATCGCCCCGCGCAGCCCACAGCCGCACGCACGCCTCCGCAATTCCAGACGTAGCACCCAGCACCAGAATCTTTTTCGGAACGTAAGACTTCGCAGCCGCCTCGTGCGCCGTGCGCAGCGGAAGAACCTGTTCAGGAATCGGCGTCGTACTCATCGCACCCCCCCGCGAACGCCCGCTTGTCCGCCCACCACGCGCTCCCAGAATCCCGACGTCAGAGCCGGATCTTTATACCGCGCAAACCTCTCCCACTGCGGATAGAACGCCTGAAACTGCGGCGACGTCATCCTCGCATCCTTTGCCGGATACAGTCTCCCGCCAAACTCCTCGGTCATCTGCGCCAGCCGGTCGAACAGCGCAAAGCTCTTCTCCGGCTTGATCGGAAAATCCAGCGCCAGCGTAATTCCCGGCTTCGGAAAACTCATCATCCCCGGCGACGGAACATCCCCAAACGCCTTCAGCACCGCCAGAAAACTTGCCAGCCCCGACTTCGCCACCGCCTGCAGAATCGCCACCGTTCCCTCCCGCGCATGTTCCCACGGAATCACATACTGAAACTGCAGCAGCCCGCGCTTGCCATACATCTTGTTCCACTTCAGCACCGCATCCAGCGGATAAAAAAACGGCTCATAATCCTGCAGCGCGCTCACCCGCTTCTTCATCTGCTTATTAAAAAACACCGAGTTGAACACCCCCACCGTCAACCCATTCAGCGCGAACCCCGGAAGCTCCATCGGAAACGTCAGCTTCGGCTTTCCCGAAATCTTCAGCGGAGCAGGAAACGTAGAGTGGTCGCCCTGCATAAAAATCCCACGGCAGAAATTCTTCCCCGTCGACGTCACATCCACCCAACTCACCGTGTACTCAATCCCCTCCGCCTGCCGCGTCAGTTCCAGAAACTCATCGATGCCATGAAACTGAATTCCCTGGTAGTCGATCATGCGGCTCACAATCGGCTTTAGCCGCACCTGCGCCCACATCATCACGCCCGTCAATCCCATGCCCCCAATCGTCGCAGCAAAGTAATCCGAGTTCTCGGTCGGAGTGCAGTGCAGGTGATTTCCATCCGACCGCACCAGCTCAAACTGCGTCACATGCCGCCCAAACGTCCCCGCATGATGATGATTCTTTCCATGAATATCATTCGCAATCGCTCCGCCCAGCGTCACGTACTTCGTCCCCGGAGTCACCGGCAAAAAGTATCCCCGCGGCACCGCAAAATCCAGAATCTGCGCCAGCGTAATCCCCGCCTCCGCCGTCAGCAGCCCCGTCGCAGGATCGAAATCCAGCAGCCGGTTCATCCCCGTCGTCTGCAGCAGAGTCCCATCCTTCAGCAGACAAACATCGCCATAACTCCGCCCCATCCCCACCGCGAGCGCGCCGTGATGCACCCCGTCAATCGCCCGAGGAAAATCTCCCTGCCAA
>DATCDL010000285.1:0-14696 GCA_036510715.1 Acidobacteriaceae bacterium | reverse complement strand
TGAAGATCGTTCCACGCGCACCCTCCACCTCCCACGGCAGCAGAATCCCGTCCGTCACCAGCGGCGCGTCAATCCCCATGATGTCGAAGAACTTCTGCCTCACCCGAAAAAGTTGCGGCTTCCCTCGATCCAGACAAACCCCGCAAGCGCTCGGATACCGTGGCAGCACGGCATTCAGAAACCCGTTGTATTGCCCCGCCGTCGCAACCCAGTGGTAAAACTTATCGTCCGTCTTCTCTTCCGTCTCCAGGCTGATCCCCGCGCTGTCCGCCCCGCACAACTCCACCGCCGCATTCACCAACTCCTGCAGAATCGTCTCCGGATGCTCCATGAACGAGTGCGTCAACCTCCGCAACCCCTCCATCTGTGTCGCAAGGTCCCGCGTATGCAGGCTCCGCGACGTAAATTCCCTATACGTGTCGAGGTCCTCCACCTCCAGCCCCGTATCTTCGTCCACCCTCGCCGCGTTTGCAGCCCCACTCCTCACTCCAGACAGCGCGCCCCGCACCCGACCTGCAATCGTGTCCGCCGGAAAGCCCGTCTCCTCGGCAATCTCCACCGCAGTCTTCCCGTCGAAGAACGCCATCTCCAGCACCCGCCGATCCGCATCCGGCAGCAGCAGCACCAGCGAATGCGGCCTCTGCATCAACCGGCCCACCTCCGCATGGCTGACAGGATCGAACGTCCGCCCGCCCAAAGCCTCCCCACTCGATTTCCGCAATCGCATCTGTTCAATCGCGAGGTTCCGAGCCAGCACCCCAAGACGTACCCCGAGGTCTCCCGCTTCCAACTCAAGCTGATCCGGAGCCAGCCACATCCGCATGAAAATGCTTTGCAGCACCTCTTCCGCCGCAGCCGCATCGCCACACACCCTCAGCGCGACCGAGTACACCACATTCGCATGCCGGTCATACAGCGACGCCATCGCCCGCTCATCGCCACTCCCCACCCCCGCAAGCAAGTCAAGATCCTCTTGGCTGATCTCTCGCGAGGCCGGGATTCCTGACGCCGGCATTCCTGACGCATCGAGCAATGTTGTCATAGCCATTTCCAACCCAACTCGCTATCCCTTCCGCTCCCAGCCCGCCGATTCCAGCGTGCCCTTGGGACACCCTTACGTGACCGTACTATACACGCCAACTCCATCCCGGTCTGGTCAATTCTGCTCGGTCCAATCAACCGCCCTCAACCCCCCCTCCCCCCAATCCATTGCCCCTCCCCGCCCCCCCCTTCTTAGAATCGAAGCAGATAGCTAGCCTTGACGAAGAACTGCCGCCCGTCGTTCAGAAAGCCCGGACCGCGTGGCAGGATCGGCTGATTCGGATCGCATCGCCCCCCCGACAGGGTGCTGCAAAGCTGGTGACTGTAGTTCTGCAGATCGTTGTTATACCCGATATAGATCACCGTGCCCGGATGCGGCAGCCAGGTGAGTAGCGCCTGCGACTGCACCTGCTTGGTCCGAACCAGCGACGTCTCCAAGGGGTTAGCCAGCGTGGAGTCGTATTCGACAATGAGCCGGGCCGACCAGGCCTTTGTGAACTGATAGTTCAGCTTGGTGCGGAAGACCTGCGTCTCATACACGAATTGACCATCATGCGCCGAGTGATCCCGATCCAGAAGGTAGGTGTTGTCGTCCGTCAGGTGCCGCAACGGATTGATGGAGATCAGCGCCTGCACCGTCTCTTGATGGAGCAGGAACGGAGTCCCTCCAGCAGGAGGGTTGTAGTTCACATTGCCGCTCTTAATCGCCTGTAGATTAAAATTAAGCCGCGACGACGGCTGACCCCTGGCCACGAAGCCACCAAAGTTCTCCGTAAAGTTCTGGTTCGACGCCAGGGCATATCCATTCTGCGGTCCCACCGTGTCAGAGTTTTGACCAATGATCGGAGCCAGCACAATGTTGTTAACCAACAGCAGGAACGGGTCAAACGTCGAGTAGCGATACACCCGATTGTTCGCGTGATCGAACGCGATATTCTGATTCGTCTCCAGCCCGTAACTCTGCAGCTTGCTGTGCTTCGGAAACCACTGGTAATTCCCGTGCAGATGATCGCTGCGGATGTTCGAGGTCTGCAGAAACCCCGGAAGCGTCACGAATCCCCTGCTGATGTCCTGGTACTCATCCTGCATGTTGAAGGAGTGTCCGCTGCGCTGCACCTGAAAATCCGTTGCAGGCCCAGCGTTATAGTTCGGAGGAAACACCGCGGCCGTACTCTTCGAATCGCTCTGCCGCGTGGCGCTCTCCACCGTCTGCCCCAACGCCGTCCAGTGATTGTTCAGCCGCCACGTAAAGTCCACGCCGCCAACGCGATTGAACCCGCCGCCGAACTCCTCATCGGTGTACATCAGCCCAATGTTCGATCCCTTACCCAGATCCTGCGACACCCGTCCCACAAAGAATCCCGCCCTCCGCCCATACAGCGGATCACCCGGCTGCACCGTGTGACCCGGTTCGCGATCATCGATCGCCAGGATGCCGACATTGGTGCGCCCAAGTTTGCCGGTAATGCGCGCACCCAATTCAGGCCGAATAATATTCCGCGTATAAAGCAGCGTCAGCGGCGTCGAGAAGTAGCTCGCGTTCTCAAGAAAAAACGGCCGAAGCTCCGGAAAATAAACCGGGTAACGCTGGTTGACCGTAAACTGCGGCTGATCGCTTTCAACATCGGAGAAGTCTGGATTCACCGTAGCGTCCAACACAATCGAGTCCTTCAGCACCGCCTTCGCTTCGCCCCCCGCAGTGCCTTCCACGCGCCGCGTTGAGAAGAAGGGATTGGTCGGGTCAAGCGTTTCGAGCGTGTGTTCGTTCTGTCCGAGAGCATACGGGTTGAGTTGAATGTTGTGCGAGCCGGTCACACCGGCGAGTCCATCGATTTGCAGCGTCCCTTCCTGGCTCAACTCTCCGCTCACGTTCGCTGATACCCGCGGCCAAAAATCATTCTCGCTATTGCGCGGAAGGTTCCGCCAGAAAACGGCGCCCCATTCGCTGCCGTGCGGAGGAAACCGCAGGCTCCGGAAAGGAATCGCCATCAATGCCATCCATCCCTTATGCGTGATCCGGGCATCGGAGTCCCACACCTGGTCGTAGCTGTAGTCCGGGCCATTCTCTTCCGTCCATGCAGCGTCGGCCTGCACTCCGGCGGGATTCACCTGAAACTCGACGCCGCGCAGCCGATCCTGAAACGGATCGAGATTGACGGTAACGAAGTCATCCTTGAGGATGTTTTCGCGCCGTGCCAGGTGGCTCCGAATCAACTCCGGGTGCTGATCGAAACAGAGGAAGACGATATACAGCGTCGTGTTCGTTCGTCCAAGGTAGACCTCTGTACGCTCTGTCGCGGCAGCTCCATCCACCGGAGTGTTCTGGATGAACTGGTCCAGGTGCCCGAGCTTGTCCTTCAAGCCCGGCCTCGGTTCCATGTCAGGAAAGTCGCGAAGCGAAATCGGCCCGTCCAGCAGCGGAACCTTCGCATCCGGCATGGGCGGCGATGCTGACTTGACCCGGTTGGCGACGCTGGGCTTCTGATGGCCGTGCCCCTGGGCTGCGACCTGTGCTTCCGCGACACGCGCCACTCCTGACATCCAAAGGATGATCGAAACAAGCAACAAAACGCCGACGCCTCGAGTCCGAAACCTCACCTTGTGCTACTCCTTATGCCGGACTCTGCTGCGCCTGTCCACCGCCGCAACAACCTTCGCAACAACCTTCTCCAGATACGCTCATCGCGAGCCAATGGTTCCCTGCAGCGACGCGCGCACCGCTCCGCCCCGAGCGCAAGACGCGCCGCCCATCCCCCCAACACGCCAACGTCTTCCCAGTCTCGTCAATGGTGACGATTTGCTGTCCCATCCGGCAGCCGAACGGCGCCAGTCCTGCTGCTATGTTGCCGTCACTCCTCGAAGCGCTTGATCCAGATCGATCCAGAGGTCCTCGACTGCTTCGATACCCACGCTTAGCCGCAGCAGCGTTGGCGGCAAGTGCTCCTGTCCGGCGGCGCTGGCGCGTCTCTCGATGGTGGACTCGACCGATCCCAAGCTGGTGGCGTGCTGGATCAGCCTGAGTCCGGCGCATACGCCATCTGCGGCAGACGCGTCGCCTCGCACGTCGAACGAGATGATCGTGCCATACCCCTTGAGTAGCCGCTTTGCAGCCTCGTGAGTGGGATGGCTTGCCATGCCGGGATAGCGCGTCACCGTGACGTTGGGATGGCGCCCAAGACGCTCCGCCAGGATCAGTGCGTTGTTCTGTGCACGCTCCAACCGCAAGGCCAGCGTTCTTACTCCGCGGACCGCGAGGAAGGTTTCCAGGGTCCCAGGTGTCGCACCAGAAAGCTCTCTGGCGCGCAGCAGCGCCGCCAGTAACTTCTCGCTGCGAGTGGTGACAACGCCGCAAAGCAGATCCGAGTGGCCACCAATGAATTTAGTCGCCGACTGCACGGCCACGTCGGCTCCGAGCCCCAATGGACGCTGGTTCAGCGGCGTCGCAAAGGTGCTGTCCACGCCCAGAATCGCCCCCTGCTTTCGTGGCGCAGCGCAGATGACATCGACGTCAGCCACCACCAGCAGAGGGTTCGACGGAGACTCCAGCCAGATCAGGTCGGCCACGCCGCACATCTCCACCCAGCGTGCTGTGTCGCCCCCGGCGATCCGATGCACAGTCCACCTTCCGCGGCTTTGGCCAGTTTCGGCGAGCTCGACAACTCCCTGGTAGCAATCATCCGGCAGCGCCACGATGGATCCCGTGTGTAGTTGATCGAAGATGGCTGCGATCCCAGCCATTCCAGAGGCGAAGGAGACGGAGGAACCGCCTTCGAGTCCACCGACGATCTCTTCCAGCGCCTCCCAGCCCGGCGTCCCGTCATCGCGAGAGTACACGCGGCCGTCACCCAATACGAAGTTCGACGCCGGGCATGGCGGAACATTCAATGGCGAACCCGGGCGGCCGTCCCGTCCTGCGGTCACTAACCACGACTCGACAGAAGAGGATTCACTCGGGTGGCTGCTTGTAGAGTTCTTCGGCATCTTTTTTGGCATCTTCTTTGGCATCTTTTTTGGCATCTTCTTTGGCATCTTCTTTGGCATCTTCTTTGGCATCTTCTTTGGCATCCATAGATACTAGCGGACTGACCCACGCATCAGGCTGATTTCTGCGTATGCCCATTCATCGCGCGGCTCTTTGCGAGGTGAATGGCCTCCACCCTGCCCAAGGCCAAAGCCCAGCCGCAGCCGCGACCACTGGCCTGCCTTCCTCGACACCGCCCACGCACTCCGCGCGCACAAACACCGATCCCAAGCTAGGCGTTCTAACGATCCAACCATGCCCACAAATAGGAACCGGCAACCAACATCTGGAAGCGTTGGGATCAGTACCGTGAAGCCAGCTTTTCGGCCCCAAACCCTTGCTGGATTCCTCAACGAGCTATTCCGATGAGTGCAGTGCCGGGCGCGAGCGCATGAGCGTTCGGTTGCGACGCATCAACACCACCAGGGCGCGTCGAATGTACAAAGCCAGCAGTGGCATCAAGACCGCAGCCACAACGCACCACACGATCAGCGCATGCCACTCCCACCGCCAAATCTCGCGGACGAAATGCCACGGATGATGGCTGAGATGCTCGATCTGCTGCCGGTTCAGCGGAAGGCGGCGAGTGTGGAAGAGATGTACGCCCAATTCAATGAATGGAAGAAACAAAAGCAAGTGGAACGGCGCCGCCGCATGGACGCCGATCTGCGATGCAATCTGGCTGAGGCCCAACGTCCACGCGAGCAGGATCACCAGGAGCGTGGTGATCCCCACAGACGGATTGATTCCGATGACGATTCCCAATGCCAGGCTCCACGCCAGACGGCGGGGTGTCACACCGCCGCGCATCAGGCGTAGCAGCGGACGCAGTATTTTGCATCGAAAGAACTCGCGAATGGACTCGGGCAGCAGCACATCGAGATGTGACGCTCTCCGGCAGCTGTTTGGTTGTGAAATGACTTTTGGCCGTGATGCAGCACCCCAACATCCCCCGCAATCCCCGGAGTGTCCCCACTCCCCCTCCCAATGCACCATACTTGTATGGCGACCTCAACTCTCACCCTCGCAGGAATCGACAGCATGGCGAACCCCACCAACCCAACCCCCTCCGTCTTCGCAGGCCGCGCCTGGCAGCAGGTCCTCGCGCGCGACACCTCCGCCGACGGCCAGTTCGTCTACGCCGTCAAATCCACCAAAGTCTTCTGCCGCCCCTCCTGCCCCAGCCGCCGCCCCGAGCGCAAAAACGTCACCTTCTTCCCCAGCCCCGCCCTCGCCGAAGCCGCCGGCTTCCGCCCCTGCCTCCGCTGCGAGCCCCAACTCACCTCCCCCAAACCCGATCCCCAGGCCGAAGCCATCGCCAAAGCCGCCAACTTCCTCACCCAGCACGCCGGAGAACGCACCAAGCTCGACGACATCGCCTCCGCCGCCGGCCTCGGCAAATTCGCCCTCCAGCGCGGCTTCAAGCGGGTCCTCGGCGTCACCCCCGGCGACTTCGCCCGCGAGCAGCGCAAGGAGCGCTTCCGCAACAAGGTCCGCAAGCCCCGCCTCTCCATCACCGACGCCGTCTACGAAGCCGGTTTTGGTTCGCCAAGTCGTTTGTACGAAGGTGTTGCCCAAACCCTCGGCATGTCCCCCACCGCCATGAAAGCAGGCGGAGCAGGCGAGACCATCCACTACGCCCTCACCGACAGCCCCCTCGGTCGCCTCCTCGTCGCCACCACCCCCCGCGGCCTCTGCGCCGTCCTCTTCGCAGACACCGACGCCGACGCCGCCATCGAACTCCGCGAGCGCTTCCCCCAGGCCGCCCTCCGCCGCGACGACTCCGATCTCCGCGACGCCGTCCGCTTCGTCCTCTCCCGCCTCACCGAAACCCCCACCGCCGCCACCCTCCCCTTCCACGTCCGCGCCACCGCCTTCCAGCAGCGCGTCTGGCGAGCTCTCCTCGACATCCCCCGCGGCGAAACCCGCACCTACTCCCAGATCGCCGAAGCCGTCGGCTCTCCCAAGGCCGTCCGCGCCGTCGGCACCGCCTGCGGCTCCAACCTCCTCGCCGTCGTCGTCCCCTGCCACCGCGTCGTCGGGTCCGACGGCCGCCTCACCGGCTACCGCTGGGGCATCGACCGGAAGCGCCAGCTTCTCGACCTCGAACGCCCCAAACCTGCTTAAGTCACGCCCTTTGCAGCCCCAAACCGCGCTGAATACGCATCAAAATTGCAGAATCACCCTGCTTTTGGCTCACTTTCTGCCTCCGCGTCGAGAACGTTTAGAATGAAGACACGCGCGCTCCTGCGCCCGCGAAGGTCCCAAGTTCATGAAACTGCGTCCTGTTCTCCTGGTTCTCCTCATCCTGACCGGCTTTTATTTCCTCTCCACCCGCATGATTCCCACCGGAGCCCTGGCCGGCCTCGTTCACCGCAGCACCCCCTCCGCAAACACCGCAATCACCACGAATACCACCGGCCCGCTTGGCGATTTCTCATTAACAGAAGCCAAGGCCGCCCCCGCTTTTGACGCCGAAGAGCAACAAAACATCGCCGTCTACAAGCGAGCCCTCCCCTCCGTAGTCAACATCACCAGCACCGCCATCGTCTGCTGCGACTTCTTCCTCCAGCCCGTCCCCCAACAGGGTCAGGGCTCAGGCTTTATCGTCGACAACCAGGGCCACATCCTCACCAACAACCACGTCATCGACAACGCCCAGAATGTCGAAGTAACCCTATCAAATAAGAAGAAATTCAAGGCCACCGTCATCGGCGTCGACCACGTCCACGATCTCGCCCTGCTGCAGATTCACGATGCACAAAACCTTCAGCCTGCAACACTTGCGGACTCAACCAGCCTCGTCGTAGGCCAGCGCGTCTACGCCATCGGCAACCCCTTTGGCTTCTCCGGCACCATGACCCGCGGCATCATCTCCGCCATCCGCTCCGTCCAACTGCCCTCAGGCAATCGCATCGAGGACGCCATCCAGACCGACGCCTCGGTAAACCCCGGCAACTCCGGCGGTCCTCTCCTCAACTCGCACGGCGATGTCATCGGCATCACCACCATGATCGCGTCAAACCCCAATGGTGGCGCGGATCAATCGGCCGGCATCGGCTTCGCCATCCCGATCTCGACCGCCAAGGCTGTCCTCGAAGACTTCATGCGCTACGGCCGCGCGAGGAGGCCGTCTCTGGACATCGTGACCCTGCCCATCGGCCCCGATGAAGCGCAACAGATCGGTCTACCCGCCAACTACGGCATCCTCATCGAGCGCGTCCTGCCCGGTGGTGCCGCACAGCGAGCCGGCCTCCACGGCGGCAACCAACTCGCTTACAAAGGCAATGAACAAGTCATGCTCGGCGGAGACCTGATCGTCGGCTTTGACGGTCAGGAAATTACGACACCGCAGGATCTATCGAATGATCTGAACGCGCATCACGCCGGCGACACGGTCGTATTGACCATCTATCGTGGCCAGCAGAAAATGAGCGTCAAAGTAACCCTTGCGGATGCCAAAGAGGTCATCGGCGGCCAGACGGCATAGCCGCGATATACGCGCAGCGTTTGCTAGTACAGCATCTTGGGTTCTAGTGCAGCGTCTTGGGGATCACCGCATATTGCAGCAAAATCTCGAACGGGATGATCTCGAGCGTAGCCTCATGGGTCGCCTCAAGCACCACGGGACAAGGGGCTCCGGCACGCTGCACCTGCAGCCACCGGGCGGCGCAGACACACCATCGGTCACCCGGCTTCAAGCCCGGAAAACCAAACTGCGGCATCGGCGTTGCGAGGTCGTTGCCAAGCTCTGCAGAAGCCGCAAGAAACTCCTCCGTAACGATGCAGCAAACCGTATGCACGCCCAGATCGTCGGGCCCGGTATTGCAGCAGCCATCGCGGTAAAAGCCGGTTACGGGGTCACTGCCGCATGTCTCCAGCGCCTGTCCAAGTACGTTCTTCTGCGTCGAAATCTTCGGTCCGGTGTCCATGGCCATGATTGTATTCCTGCTGACGCTACTTGGCAGTCATCGCCATCTGCTGCTGATATTCCTCGTACGGCCCCTTGTGGTCCGTAATGCGGAAGTCCGTCGGGCCGCCCTCAAAATGCCAGATCCGCGTCCCGGCTTCTTCAATCAACTCCTGATCGTGCGTCACCAGGAACACCGTTCCCTCGTACTTCTGAATCGCCTGGTTCAGCGCATTAATGCTCTCGAGGTCCAGATGGTTCGTCGGCTCATCGAGCACCAGCACGTTGGGCTTTTGCAGCATGATCTTGCAGAAAAGCAGCCGCGCCGCCTCGCCGCCGGAGAGCGCATCCGTCTTCTTCAAACCCTCTTCGCCCTTGAACAGCATCTGTCCGAGAATCCCGCGAATATCTTCCTTCACCGCCTTCGGATCGTACTGATGCAGCCAGTCCTGCGCCGTCATTCCCAGCTGGATCGAGCCCTTGTGGTCCTGCGCAAAGTACCCGATCGAAACCTCGTGTCCCCACTTCACCGAGCCTGAATCGATCGAAACATCCGTCTCCTCAACGCCCGGGCCGTTCGCCAGCAGCGCCTTCAGAAGCGTGGTCTTACCCTGTCCGTTGCGCCCCATCAGCACAACTTTGTCTCCGCGCGTAACCGACGCAGAGAAATTATTGATGACGTGCTCGGTCTTGCCATTGGGCTGCGTATAGCTCTTATTCACGCCCTCAAACTCAAGCACCGTCTTGCCCGAAGGCCGCTCCATCTTGAACGCAATATAGGGCCGCGCAATATTTGACCGCGCCAGCTCACTCGTCGCCAGCCGCTCGACTTCCTTCTTGCGCGAGTTCACCTGCGAGCTGCGAGTACCAGCCGAAAACCTCGCAATAAAATCGTTCAGCTGCGCAATCTTCTTCTCCCGCTGCTCATTCTGGCTCTCAATGCGTGTCCGCACCGAAGTCTTCTGCAGCACCATGTCGTCATAGCCACCGTTGTACATGATGATCGTCTCGTAATCGATGTCGGCGATATGCGTACACACATTATTCAAAAAATGCCGATCATGCGAAATCGTAATCACCGTTCCGTCGTAACGAATCAAAAAGTCCTGCAGCCAGTGGATCGATTCCAGATCAAGATAGTTCGTAGGCTCGTCCAGCAGCAACGCTTGCGGATTTCCAAACAGCGCCTGCGCCAGCAGCACCCGAACCTTCTGCCCACCCTGCAGCTCGCTCATCTTCCGCTCGTGCAGCTCGTCCGGGATATCCAGCCCCTGCAGCAGCACGGCCGCATTCGCCTCCGCCTCGTAGCCGTCCTCATCCCCAACGATTCCCTCAAGCTCACCGAGCCGCGACCCGTCCTCGTCCGTCATCTCAGGCTTGTCATAGATCACTTCGCGCTCTTCCATCGCCGCCCACAGCGCTTTATTACCCATAATCACCGTATCTACAACGCGATACGCGTCAAACTCGTACTGGTTCTGCTTCAGCACGCCAAACTTCCGCGGCCGCACAACCGACCCCTTCTGGGCGTCGATTTCGCCGGTAAGTACGTTCATAAACGTAGATTTACCCGCTCCGTTAGGGCCGGTCAGACCGTATCGACGGCCAGTGGTGAACGTCACAGAGACGTCCTCGAAGAGCAGCTTCGCGCCATAGCGCATCGTGACATTAGAAACAGAGATCATCACTACTATTTTCTCACGACAGGCGCCAAAACCGTCAGACTACCGTAATTTCTGCTAGTCTGCGCTCACGATGCCCCTGAACGGACTCAACTTCCAGCGCGCTGAATATGGCACAGAACCCGTCGCTCTGGATTACTGCGTCTTCTGTGGCCGAGGCATCCAGGGCGAGTTCTATCGCACCAACGGCGACCTCACCTGCGCCGTCTGCGCAGACCATCTTCGTAGCGCACTTCCAACCGATTCGAGCACCACTTTCTGGCGAAGCGTTCGCCTCGGGACCGTCGCCGCCATCGCATCCAGCCTCCTCTACATGCTCCTCTTCCGCATCATGATCGACCATGGAATGGGCCTCGGAACCGCATTCGGAGCCCTCGGCGTCGGATACGTCGTCGGGCGGACAATGCAAATCGCCGGTCCCGGTGCCAGGGGCCGCCGCTATCAGCTCACCGCCGCAGCGCTTACCTACGCGTCCATCACCGTCGCGCTCATGGGTGCGATGTTTGGAGCAACCAACCTCCCCGCCTGGACCTACTTCCTCTTCCCCATCGGCCCCGCCTTCCTCCTCTTCGCCGGCCAGGTGAAGCTCTCACTCTTCCTTCTCTTCTTCGCCGGCATCGGCATCCGTTGGACATGGATACTCCTGGCACCCCACGCTGTAGAAATCACCGGACCCGAAACAATCTCCCACCCAACTGCACCAATCGTGTAGCAGTCGCAGCAATGAAATCAACAAATTTCATTTAAAATTCCAGCTTTCTCTTGACAAACAGTTCCTCGAAATCGTATTTAACTCATAGGTTATATAACCTATAGGTTCATTACGCATGCACGATTCGATCAGCACCACATTTTCCGCACTGGCCGACCCCACCCGGCGAGCCATCCTCGCAAGACTCGCCCTCGGCGAAACCTCCGTAACAGAGCTCGCAGAGCCCTTCGAAATGAGCATGCCCGCGGTCTCCAAGCACCTTCGTGTCCTCGAGCAAGCTGGCCTGATCTCAAGAGGCCGCGAGGCCCAGTGGCGCCCCTGCAAGCTCAACGCCGAGCCGCTGCATAAAGCCGCTGGCTGGCTCGAAGAGTACCGCCAATTCTGGGAACAGAGCTTCGATCGCCTCGATTCCTACCTGCAAACACTTCAAGCCGAAGAAGCCGCACCGAAAGCTGGTAAGAAGAAAAAGAAAAAGGAGAAGCATCATGGCAAGCACAAAAAGTAGCGTATTAGAAGACACCACCGATCGCGAAATCCTCGTGACGCGCGTCTTCTCCGCACCGCGAGCGACGGTCTGGGCGGCATGGATCGATCCCTGGCAGGTCTCTCAGTGGTGGGGCCCCAGGGGCTTCACCACTACCATGTCGGAGATGGATCCGCGGCCCGGCGGCCTCTGGCGCATGGTCATGCACGGCCCCGACGGCACCAGGTACCCCAACGAATGCGTCTTCACCGAAGTCATTCCACAGCAGCGAATTGCCTATCGCCAGAGTGGCGGGAAAGAGGGAGCTCCTCTCGAACATTTCGAAACTATCGCGACCTTCGAGGATGAGAGCAACGGCACCCGAGTCAGCCTCCGCACGATCTTTGAATCACCCGAATCACGCAATCACAACGTGCGCGTCTACGGCTCGATCGAAGGCACCCAACAGATGTTCGAGCGCCTCCAAAATCACCTGAACGACAGCAAAACAGCGATCGACACAACGCACGGGCTTTGCATCACCCGAGAGTTTAACGCACCGCGCGAGCTCGTCTGGCGAGCCTGGACCGATCCGGAGATGGCCAAAAAATGGAGTGGCCCAAAGCAATTCCCCGCTCACCACATTGAGCTCGGCAAGAAGCCCGGCGACCGCTGGCGCATCTGCCTCCGCGGCTGCCCCCCAGGCACCGACACGCCCGTAGACCTCTGGCAGGGCGGCGTCCTCCGAGAGATCGTTCCACCCGAGCTGCTCGTCTACACCTACGCCTGGGACCGTCGCAGCGACGTTGGCCTACCCGACGATGGCGATCCGCCCGAGACCCTCATCACCGTCCGCTTTCACGAACAAGAGGGCAGGACGACCATGCACTTCCACCAGACGCCCTTCGCCACCGCCGCCGAACGCGACGGCCACACCGGCGGCTGGAACAGCAGCTTCGAACGCCTCGAAGACCTCTTTCACTCCCTATCCGCAAGGGAGCAAGCATGACCACCGCAGCGCCAATTCCGATCACTCTAGACCTGAAGCGCGTCTTTGCCGCACCGCGATCCCTCGTGTTCAACGCCTGGATCGACCCCAAACAACTCGCCGTCTGGTGGGGCCCTAAAGGCTTCACCAACCCTGTCTGCGAAGCCGATGCACGACCCGGTGGCGCGATCCGCATTCACATGCGCGCACCCGACGGCGTCGTCTATCCGATGACAGGCGAATTTCTGGAAGTCGCTCCACCAGAGCGATTAGTATTTACCTGCGCCGCTCTCGACGGCAACGGTGAACCCATGTTCGTCAACCGCAACACCGTCATCTTCACCGAAGTCCCCAGCGGCACGGAGATTTCCCTGCACGTAGACGTGATCAGCACCACCCCCGCCGCACCGCAGTATCTCAAGGGCATGGAGATGGGTTGGATCTTAAGCCTCGACCGCCTTGAAGACATGCTAACGCGCAACTGACCTGTCGCGGAGTGCATCCGCGATCCACAACCAATGAATCGTACAAACCGAGAGGAGACAGCAATGAAAACCGATCTGCACCTGGTATTTTCTGGCAAGTGTCGCGAGGCCTTTGCCTTCTACGAAAAAACCTTCAACACCAAAGTTCAGTTCTGCATGACCTTCGGCGAAGCCCCTGCCGGAGCGCCCGTACCCCCAGGTTCCAAGGACCTCGTCATGCACACGGCCATGCCGCTCGGCGGCTCTCTGCTCATGGGCTGCGACGCACCCCCGGGTAGCGAGGCCACCCTCGGCGGCTTCCAGATCTGCGTCAGCGACCCCAACGCCGGCGAAGTCGAGCGCCTCTTCGACGAACTGAAAGCCGGCGGCAGCGTCCAGATGCCCCTCACCAAGACCTTCTGGTCGCCGCTCTTCGGCATGTGCACCGACAAGTTCGGCGTCGGCTGGATGGTAAGCGTTCCCGGCCCGGAAATGTAGACCTTACACCCTGGGCTTATCCGCGGCAGTACCCTGCGGGGGAGCGTCGGCGTGGATCTCGATCGTGCAGTTATGTCCAAGCCAGCGGTCTTCTTCCGGCCAGTACAGCGTGAACACAAGGGTGCCCGTCCGGTTCGCGGCTACGTGAATGTCGACGAATGCACCGATGCGTCCCACAATGCGGGACTCGACCTCGACCTTGGTGCTCCAGTCATCGAACGTATACGCAACAGTGAATCGCCTCGCATCCATGATGCGAAGCGACCCCCCCTGCACCACCACGGAGATCGGCCGGCTCACCTGGAAGATCGTAAGATGGCTGCGAAACGTTCGCTTGTCTTTGGCCACTGCGTAGCGTTTTTCCACGACGGAGATTCGGTCGAAGACCCTTCCGTCAGCGACCGACCGCAGCAGCTTGAGATACTCTGCATGCGCCCATACCAGGGGCTGCGCTGACCCGGCAGACCTCCCAAAGTACATCCCCTCCGACGGCAGATCGGCATAATCCCAAATCTGTTCCGGAAGCATCCCCCCGAACGAGCTGAAGTTCTCCATCGCGCGAATGTACGGTGTCACGTCATTGCCCAGCGCAAGTTCGTAATGCGCGCGCTCCCCTGTCAGGATGGGCCACGCCCGACCCTGTCCCCAACCCATATATGGGCCGCCGTCTTTGCGCTGTCCATAGCCATCGTGGTTGTAGCGTCTCCAACACGGCCCATACGGCGTCTCGATCTTCAGCGTCGCATCCACCACTTTCAGCGAATCGACGATCAGCGGGTCGTCGGCACGCCGGACGCCATAGCGCACGAGTTCAAGAAATCCCGCATCGATCACCTCGCGCGCCTCAAACGCAAACTTCTCATCGGGGGCACGGTTGGCAATGTAGATCATGCCCGCAGGAACCCGCTCGTCGTGGA
>DATCDL010000284.1:0-4705 GCA_036510715.1 Acidobacteriaceae bacterium | reverse complement strand
CGCCGTCGGTAATCACTAGCTTCCGTCCCGGCTCGTTCTCGATCTCTTTCAGCAACTCCTCCGCGTGCGCCACATCTTTGTGCCGAAACACCTTGATCTTCGCCCTTGAAAGCCTCGCCCCATCAATAATGCTCGCATGATTCAACTCATCGGAAAGAATGAAATCGTCCTTCCCTAAAATGCTGGATACGGTTCCAGCATTCGCTGTAAACCCCGATTGAAACACCACGCAAGCTTCAACACCCTTGAACCGGGCGATCTTTTCTTCGAGCTCCATGTGAATCCGCATCGTGCCCGCAATCGTCCGCACCGCACCCGATCCAACACCGTATTTCTCGATCGCCGCGATCGCCGCCTCGCGTAGCTTCGGGTGATTGCACAACCCTAGATAATTGTTCGACGCCAGGTTAATCACCTCGCGTCCATCGTAGTGACAAACTCGCCCCTGATCGTCGTCGAGCACGCGCAACTTGAAATGCGTTCCCCGCGCGCGCAGGTCATCTATCTGTGCTGTCAAGTGGGCTAGTTGTGGACGCTTTGAAGATGGATGTTCGAGAAGTGTTGTCGCGCTGCTCATAGTAATTTGATGTTAAACCTTTCTGCCCCTTCAGGCAGCGAAACTCGACATCACCCGCATCGAACATCCTGTGAAGATTTCGGCAATTTGCCGTCTCTTGTAAGCCACGCACAACCGTGGAAGGAGAACCATGGCACTTCGGAAGACACGATTCACAATTCTTGCCAGTACAGGCCTGATGACTCTAGCGCTGCTGGCAGGTTGCGCGAGCAAACAGGAAAAGGCTCTCAACCAGGCGAAAAAGCAGGCCGTCGCCACGAATATCCCGCAGCAAGTGCAATATGTGGACAAGAGTGGCGACACCGTGACCAAGACCGTCGAGCCCCCCTACGCTCCAGGCCAAAAGGCCGCGGTATCGACCCTCATCACGCCTCCCCCGCCAGGCCCCATGCCACACAGCACTGATCCGATCGTCACACCGCTCACCTCTGCCGCTCAGGGCCAATCTCAAGCCCTCGGAAGTGGCCAGCAAATGGGTCAGCCTAACCAGGCTCCAGCGCCAGTCTCCTTCCGGGTTCCCGCAGGAACTGAACTCGCCATCCGCATCAACCAGCGCATCAGTGTCAAGACCAGCCGTGCGGGTGACCGCTTCGACGGTGAGGTTGTCGAGCCGGTTCAAAACCGCGACGGCAATATCGTCATTCCACGGGGCACACCCGTTGGTGGTCGGATCGATGCAGCCCATCGCCGAGGTCACTTCAAGGGCAGATCCATCCTCGAACTACGCCTTACCTCTATGACGCTCAATGGCTCTCAGTACGACCTCGACACCAACGATAACGTCCACACCAAGCGCGGCAAGGGTCGTCGCACAGCAGGCTTCATCGGCGGCATGACCGGTGCTGGCATGCTGATCGGCGGCCTGGCCACGGGAGGTGTCGGCCTGGCCATCGGTGGCGCTGCCGGCGCAGGTGCCGGCACCTTGCTCGCTGGCACCACGGGCAATCGCGACATCGACATCCCTGCAGAGTCCATCGTCCACTTCCGTCTCGCGGATCCACTCGTCGTGCAGAACCCCTAACTCGGAGCTCACGCAATATGAAGAGGCCCATCGTTCGATGGGCCTCTTTATATTGCGGACAAATCCTACCGCTTTACCGCTAATAGAATCTTGCTAGCCTCGCCCGACTCCAGCAGATGCATTGCCTCATCAAACTGCTCCAACGGCAGGCGATGTGTAATCACGTGCGACAAGTCAACGCCGCGGTCGCGGATCAACGCCTCGGCCTGGAACCACGTCTCATACATCTTGCGCCCATTGATCCCGTGCACAGTCGCACCCTTGAAGATCACAGCATTCGCCAGATCCATCTCCACCGGCTTGGAGGGAATCCCCAGCAACGACGCACGTCCACCCATCCTCAGCAGCCGAAACCCCTGCTGGATCGCCGACGGGTGCCCAGACATCTCCAGCAAAACATCCACGCCGTTGCCCCCTGTCGTGTCCTTGACCATTTGCTCGACATTATCGCTCGAAGGATCGAACAGCACATCGGCGCCCAACTTCTTCGCCAACTCACGCCGCATCTCATTCGGCTCAATCGCAAAGATCCGTGCGGCTCCGCAAGCCTTCGCCACCGCAATTGAAAATAATCCGATCGGTCCGCATCCCATTACAGCCACGGTCTGCCCCGCAATCGCACCCGACAAGACTGTATGCACCGCGTTTCCAAACGGATCGAACAGGGAGCCGAAGTCGCGCGGAATCGCAGGATCGAGCTTCCACACATTGCTCTCTGGAATCCGCACATAATCTGCAAACGCACCATCGGCATCCACACCTAGAATCTTCACAAACTGGCAAACATGTGCCTGCCCGCTGCGGCACTGCAGACAGTGCCCGCACGCCACATGCATCTCGGCTGAGACGAAGTCCCCAACGCTGACGCGCTTCACCAGTGAGCCCACCGCTGCCACCGTCCCGCAGAATTCATGCCCCGGAATATACGGCGGCTTGATTCTGGCTTGCGCCCACTCATCCCAATGGAAAATATGCAGATCCGTTCCACACACCGACGCTGTCTCCACGGCAACGAGCACATCCGTCGCTCCAATCTCCGGCACCGGAACCTCGCGCATCTCCATTCCCGGAGCGGCCGTGGCCTTTACCAGCGCACGCATTGTCTTTGGAATCTCCTGCACATTCATTCGTCTGAGTCTCTTTTCAAGTGCGCGCCGTCTCATCCTCACCAGCGAGGCAAACATACCATGGTACCGCCTTCGATTGCTCTTTGCATCTCAAGATGCCAACGTACGAACCTCACCTTCGTCTAATCCACAAAGCTACACTAAACTCGTACGACCCGATCCAGCTCAAACTATGAAGCCCATCGTCCTCATCGTGCTGCTCGCCGCATCCGTCTCTCCAGCGCAAGCACCGGCCTCGAATGCCCCAGCAGACTCCCAGGCCAACCCGCCCGCAGCCTCCATCACCGTTCGCTCCAGTCTCGTCATCGTCCCCGCCCTGGTGCGCACCAAATCCAGCCAACTCGTCTACACCCTCAAGGCCAAAGACTTCATTCTCACCGACGACGGTGTCGAGCAGCCACTCCGTTTGGAGGAGGACACCGGCGACCAGCCTCTGGCCATGGTCATCGTCGTCGAAACCGGAGGCTCCGGCGCCGGCCATCTCGAGCAATACCAAAACCTTGGCCCGATGCTCACCAACCTCGTCGGCAACATCGATCACAAGGTCGCCGTCGTCGGCTTTGACAGCACGCCCGTCCTGCTGCATGGCTTCACACCCAACCTCGAATTCATCACGCGCTCGCTCAACAACCTCGATCCCGGCGACCAGCAGGCCGCCGTCCTCGACGCCATTGCCTACTCCGTCGACATGCTCAGCAAGCAGCCCACCACCTACCGCCGCGCCATCCTCTTGCTCTCCGAAACCATCGACCAGGACAGTCACACCACACTCGTCGACGCGCTCCACGCCATCAGCGACACCAACACCGCCATCTACAGCATCGGCTTCAACAGCACCAAAGCCGCGACTGGCGCAGAAGCTAAGAAGTTCGGCGACGTGCACATGCCCCCACTCCCGCCCGGCCCAGAGCATGGCTGCTTCAGTCGCGACCTGGGCAAAGACGCCGACGGCAATCCCATCAAGCCGAGAGAAAGCCGCACGTCGCAGAACGTGAACTGCGTTGAAGAGCTCCTCCCGCCGCTACGACTTGCCCACCTCGCCGAGATTGCTGCCCGCAACGCCCTCCGCCGCAACATCTCCCAATCCGTCGCCCATCTCACCGGCGGCGAATACTTCAAATTCAAAGACGTCAAAACCCTCGACCGGGACCTCTTCACGATCTCCAACCACATCCCCAACCGCTACGTGCTCAGCTTCCATCCGCAATCCCCAGCTCCCGGATTCCATTCCATCATCCTCAAGCTGCGAGACTATCCACAACTCTCTATCGAAGCCCGCAACGGCTACTGGGTCAACCAGAATGGTGGCGTTACCGCACCCCGACCTTGATGTCGTACAAAGTTACCGTCCGCGAAACCGATTAATCTCTCTCCGGTCGCGTTTCGAAGGTCTCCCCACCGGTTCTGCCTCGACCGCAAACATCGCCTTGCGCTCGTCCGCGACCCTCGCCCGCTCCACCTTGCTCTCGTCCGTCTCGCGATAAAGTGCCTGCGCCACCGCCGCAGGTCCGCGCACCTCGCTAAGCGCCACCACCTCAATCACAAAATCTCCACCCTCATTCCGAACCTGCAACTCATCCCCCACGCGAACCTCGCGCGCCGCCTTGGCCGGCAAACCCTTCGACTGCACGCGCCCCAGCTCACAAGCCTTCGACGCCAGTGCCCGCGTCTTGAAAAACCGTGCCGCCCACAGCCACTTATCGATCCGCACGCCGCTCACCAGGCCACCTCTCCAGCCACCAGCGTCCGAGCCAGTTCCAGCACCTCAGCCTGCACCGCGCTTTCATCGCCAAACCCCTGCGACCATCGCATCTCTGTCTCGCGCCGAAACCACGTTCCCTGCCGCTTGGCGTAATTCCGATGCCCTTGCTGCCCGGCCGCAACCGCCTGATCGAGAGTCATCTCCCCACGCAACACAGCCATCGCCTGCGTATACCCAAGGGCCCCCAGAGCGCGACAATCCTCCCCACACCTCTCCCG
>DATCDL010000283.1:0-2752 GCA_036510715.1 Acidobacteriaceae bacterium | reverse complement strand
GCCCTCGCCACCCGCATGGCCGAGGTCGCCGAGTTCCACAACCTCGATCTCCTCCATGTCCACTACGCCATCCCCCACAGCGTAAGCGCCCTGCTCGCGCGCCAGATGCTCGCAGCCCGCGGTCGACATCTGCCCTTCATCACCACCCTCCACGGCACCGACATCACCCTCGTTGGCCTCGACCGTTCCTATCTCCCCATCACCCGTTTCGGTATCGACGAGTCCGACGGTGTCACCGCCATCTCCTCCTACCTCCGCGACCAAACCCGCGAAAACCTAGGCATCACCCGCGACATCGAGGTCATCCGCAACTTCGTCAACTGCGACTTCTACCAGCGCGACGACTCCCTCGTAGCCCAGCAGCGCCCCCGTTTCGCAAAGCCCGGCGAACGTCTGCTAGTCCATCTCTCCAACTTCCGCCCCGTCAAGCGTGTCCTCGACGTCATCGAGGTCTTCGCCCGCGTCAACCGCGCCCTCCCCGCGCGCCTTCTCCTCATCGGCGACGGCCCCGACCGTTCTGCTGCCGAGTTCCTTACCATGCGCCTCGGCATCGCGGACCGCGTCGACTTCGTCGGCAAGCAGGAGAACGTCAACGAACTCCTCGCCCTATCAGACTTGATGATCATGCCCAGCCAACTTGAATCTTTCGGCCTGGCCGCACTCGAAGCCATGGCCTGTTGCGTCCCCGCCGTCGCCACCCGCGTCGGCGGCGTCCCCGAACTCATCGACTCCGGCAAAAATGGTCTACTCTTCGAAGTCGGAGATGTCGACAGCATGGCAGCTGGCGCAATATCCATCCTCGGCGACCCCGCTGTCCTCGAGACATTCTCCAAGGCCGCCCGCCGCACCGCCCAGGACCACTTCTGTGCCTCACGCATCATCCCCCTCTACGAGCGCTACTACGAACGCATCGTCGCTGCAGCGCCGCACTAACCTCCCACAAAAGCCACTCCTGAACTTTTCGTTTCTCCTCCGGTAGCGGTCTACAGTGGCAGTTGCGCGTACATATGGTGCGACGCAGTAAATCCGCTCCCTCCGCACTCTCAAGCATATTAACCGCAAGGATGCCGTGCGCCACAAACCTCCGCACCTTCTCGCTCGACAGGCCTATCCTTAGAATCAGGCGCATTTGCGCCTCTTGGGAGATGCCCCTCTATGAAGATGAAACTCTCCATCACGCTTGCTGCTGCCTTCGTACTTTTGCCGGCCTTACAACTCCATGCCCAGATGACCGGCACTTCGCACCCTGAAGACCTTGACGACACCAAGCCCACGGTTCCAGTCGACGGAACCCACTACGTCAAACCCTCTCCTGCAGTCCCGATATCGACCGACCCCATTGCTGCGCCCCCAACATCTACGCCTGTCCTATATCAGCACAGCACAGCTTATGCCCCGGTTCAAACTGCCTCGGCCAACCATGATCCAACCCTAAACGTAACCGACGACGTCGACAGTGGAGTCGTCACCAGTGTTCCCATTGGCCCCAACGAACTCCCCATCGGGACCAGGCTCAAAGCAACCATCCAGCAGCCAATCTCCACCCAGACTACGCCTTCCGGCTCACGCTTCACCGCTGCGATCTCCAAAGACGTCACCCGCAATGGCGTCGTTTTTCTACCCGCCGGAAGCATCGTCTACGGTCGCATCACGCAGATCCACGGTGGCCGCCGCATCTCAGGTCCCTCGGCCATTCGTCTCCAGCCCGACAGCGTCAGCCTGCCTGACGGCACCACCTATAAACTTAACGCCGAGGTCACCGACCTCGACCACTTTAACGACTCCCACGTCAACAGCGAAGGAACCATCGTCGGCAATGTCCACCCCGGGACCACCGCCGCCGCTGTCGGATTCACCACCACCAGCGCAGTGGTTGCCGGAGCAGTCGTCGGCGGTGGCGTCGGCGCAGTCGTCGGCCTGGGTGTGGGTGCGGGCGTCGCCGGTATCTGGTGGCTCAAGCACGATCGGCAGCAGGAGCTCCCCACAGGTACAGAGATGATCTTCACCCTTAACACCCCTCTGCAACTCAACCCCGCAGCGCACTAATCCCTCCCCGTCCATCCCAAACAAGAAGGCCCTCGGTCACCGAGGGCCTTTGCCTTTTGTTCTTGATTTGCTCTCTCTATCCTCTGCACTTCCGCGCCTATCCCATTACTTGAGCCAGCAACCGCTTCCAATTCTTCTGATTCCGCTTGAAGGTCTTCTTCAAATCCTCGAGAATTCTCTGAAAGTCGGGATTCTCCGCCATCCCGCGCCATGCCGGATTCTTGCTGAACCATGGATAGTTTTCGTTCCCCAAATAAATCGCGCGCCTCAGCCAATGCAGTGCCTCAGACGAATCGCCTTCCACCGCAAAGTACGTCGCTAGCCGGTACGCCATCTCGCTATCGGCCTCCGCCGCAGCCAGCGTCTCTTCCAGCACAAACTCCGCGGCGCGCTTCCTGTCGCCTAACTGCACATAGCACATCGCAATCGTAGGAAACACAATCCGCAAGGTCGAATCATCCCTCGTCACCCGCTCCAGCGTTTCAATCGCCTCCGCCAGTTGACCCTGCCGCATCTGCTGATAGCCCTTCGAAATACGCAGCAGGGGCTGCCTCGGCTCCAGCGTTAACCCCTTCTCAATCTCATCGCTCGCCAACTCCAACTGGTTCTGATACTGATACACCCGCGCCCGATGGTTATAGATCATCGCCGCATTCGACGGATTCAGCCGCAGCGAAATATTGAACTGGTCCAGCGCTTCTTCATA